>DASSXE010000202.1:0-7012 GCA_035704125.1 Arthrobacter sp. | reverse complement strand
TGGGCCTCGGCCTCCGGGCGGTCCCGCGCCGTCTGGCGGTCCATCCGGCGTGGCTGCGGGCCATCAACCCGCTGGCTGCCCTCCTCAGCCCGGGGGCCAGGACCTCCGGCACCGCCGGGAACGGCCGGCGGGAGTCCTACGGTGTGACGGACCTGCACCGGATCACCACCGCCCGGGTCTTCTGGGACGGGACGGACCAGGGCAGCCTGGTTCCGATCAGGCCGGCCGTGACCTTCGGCTTCAGCAGCGTACCGGCACAGCCCGGCGTGGCCCGGGTGCGGACCACGATCGTGTCCGGCCGCTGAGCCCGCGGGCCGGCGTTACACGCCGCCGTCGTCGTCGACGCTGAGCTGGGACTCGAACATCCGGAAGTAGCGGCCGCGCAGGGCGACCAGTTCCCGGTGGGTGCCCTGCTCGACGACCCGGCCGTCCTCCAGCATGTAGACAACGTCGGCTTTTTCGATCGTGGCCAGCCGGTGGCTGATGGCGATGATAGTGCTGCTCCGGTCGGCGAACAGCCTGGTGAAGATCCGGTGCTCGGCGAGGGCATCGATCGCCGAGGTCGGCTCGTCCATCACCATGAAGGCGGCATCCCGGTAGAAGTTCCGGGCCATCGCCAGGCGCTGCCACTGGCCTCCGGAGAGCCCGCTGCCCTTGCGGCCGCGCGGATCCTCCATCCAGTTGCTGACGTGGTTGTCCAGCCCGTTGGGCAGCTTGTCGATGAACTCCAGGGCCTCGGCATCGGACGCGGCCCGGCGGATCCGAGCGTCGTCCCGCGGTGCGTCGACGTCGCCGAAAAGGATGTTCTCCGCCGCGGTGGCGAACTCGTACTTCAGGAACTCCTGGCTGAGCACCGCCAGGTGGCGGTGCCAGGACGCCACGTCGACGGCGGCCAGGTCCACGCCGTCGAGGAGCACCTGGCCGGAATCCGGCCGGTAGAGCCCGGCGAGCATCCGGATCAGGGTCGACTTTCCGGCCCCGTTCTCTCCCACAATCGCCACGTGCTGGCCCTGCCGGATGGTCAGCGAGATGCCCTTGATGACTTCCAGGTCGCTGCCGGTGTAGGTGAACCGGATGTCGCGCAGTTCAACGGTTTCCGGTACCCGAAGCAGGGGCGGGGCGTGCTCGGAATGCACGGGCAGCGCCATGAAGAGTTCGTAGTCCTTGAGGTTCGCCAGGTCCTCGTCGATGGAGCTGAGCGATGAAACCAGATTGTTCGCGGTGGACAGCGCACGGCTGACGATCTGTTGGACGTAGAGGAACTGGCCCACCGGCTGTGCCCGGGCGATGATCTGGCCCACCACCCAGATCAGGGCGACCACCTCCGCGCCGTACTGCAGGGCGTCGGCCGCCAGCTGCCTGGGGATGTACCGCTTCTGGAAGTCCAGCCGGCGCTTCTCGTCCGCATCCCTAAGCCGGGACCGGAGCCCCATCAGGTAGCCAACGATGCCGTAGAGCCGCATCTCCGCGATGTGTTGGGGGCGCAGCAGGTTCATCTCGATCATCCGGCGCTGCCGGCGCGAATCGATCTGGGTGTTCCAGTGCGCAATCTGTTCGCGGGAGAGCTTGAACTGCAGGTAGACGCTGGGCACGATCGCGATCAGGACGATCACCGCGATCCACCAGCTGACCAGCCAGAGGGCGCCGACGGCGAGGAGAACGGACACCAGCTGGGTGAAGATGGCGGCGATCCGGTCCAGGACGCGGGCGTAGGAGTCGGAGAACCGCTTGGCCCGGTCGTACAGGTCGACCGTTTCCTTGTCGTCGTAGCGCCAGAAATCCAGGGCCAGGAACCGCTCGTACATCAGGTCCCCCACGATGGCGCCGACGCGGAAGCTCATCAGTTGCTGGATGTAGCGGTCCACGCTGCTGAACGCACCCCAGAACAGGCCAAGCGCGGCGGTGATGACCACGTAGACGATGGCCTGCCGTCCGGCTGTGGCGTTGCCCGCGTAAGCGGCCGCGAGCGCCGTCGTCGTGAGCGCCGCGAAGTACGTGGTGACCAGCGGCAGCAGCGCCGAAATCAACGAGCCGGCCACCTTCATGACGACGGCGGCGGGCGAGGCCCGGAAGCTGACGCGCAGCACCTGCGCCACGGCCCGGGCGTAGGGCTTCAGCGCCAGTTTCCGCTTGGGCTCACGCGCGGGCAGGAGTTCGGACATGCCTCCAGCCTAGTTGCGGGCCGGGCTGGAGCCAGCCGCCGGGGGGCATGCGAAAGGGCCACGGGAAAAACCCCGTGGCCCTTTCTGCTTGCCTGGCGTAACGGCGGGTCAGCGCGAACCGTAGTTGGGCGCCTCCACGGTCATCTGGATGTCATGCGGGTGGGATTCCTTCAGGCCTGCCGGGGTGATCCGGACGAACTTGCCGCGGGCCTTGAGCTCCGGGACCGTGGGCGCACCGGTGTAGAACATGGTCTGGCGGAGACCGCCGACCAACTGGTAGGCCACGGACGCCAGCGGGCCGCGGTAGGCCACCCGGCCCTCGATGCCTTCGGGGATGAGCTTGTCATCGCCGGAGACATCGGCCTGGAAGTACCGGTCCTTGGAGTAGGAGGTGTTCTTTCCGCGGGTCTGCATCGCACCGAGGGAGCCCATGCCGCGGTACAGCTTGAACTGCTTGCCGTTGACGAAGATCAGGTCCCCCGGGGACTCGTCGCAGCCTGCCAGCAGCGAGCCGAGCATGACCGTGTCGGCGCCGGCCACCAGGGCCTTGCCAATGTCGCCGGAGTACTGCAGGCCGCCGTCGGCGATGAGCGGGACGCCGGCCGGGATGGCGGCCTTGGCGGATTCGTAGATGGCGGTGATCTGCGGGACGCCGACGCCGGCGACGACGCGGGTGGTGCAGATGGATCCGGGTCCGACGCCGACCTTGATGCCGTCGGCACCGGCGTCGATCAGGGCCTGCGCACCTTCGCGGGTGGCGGCCTGGCCGCCGATGATGTCCACGTGCGCGGCCACCGGGTCGGACTTCAGCCGGCGGATCATGTCCAGCACGCCCTGCGAGTGGCCGTTCGCGGTATCCACGAACAATGCGTCCACGCCGGCATCGACCAGGGCCATCGCGCGCTCCCAGCCGTCGCCGAAGAAGCCGATGGCGGCACCGACGCGCAGCCGGCCCTCATCGTCCTTGGTGGCGAGCGGGTACTGCTCGGCCTTGGTGAAGTCCTTGGTGGTGATCAGGCCCTTGAGCCGGCCCTGGTCATCGACCAGCGGGAGCTTCTCGATCTTGTTGGTGGCCAGCTTGTGCGAGGCTTCCTCGCGGCTGATGCCGACGTGGCCGGTGACCAGGGGCATCTTGGTCATGACGTCGCTGACGAGGCGGATCGGGAAGTCGGCCTCCGGGACGAAGCGGGTGTCGCGGTTGGTGACGATGCCCAGCAGCCGCATCCCCTCGTCCACCACCGGCAGGCCGGAGACCCGGTAGTGCGAGCAGATCTCGTCCAGTTCGGCCAGCGTGGCTTCCGGGCCGATGGTGAGCGGGTTGGTGATCATGCCGGATTCGCTGCGCTTGACCCGGTCAACCTGGTCGGCCTGGTCGGCGATGGAGAGGTTGCGGTGCACGACGCCGAGCCCGCCCTGGCGGGCCATGGCGATCGCCATCCGGGACTCCGTCACCGTGTCCATCGCGGCGGACAGCAGCGGGGTGTTCACGGTGATGCGCTTGGAGATCCGTGATGAGGTGTCGGCCTCGGACGGGATGACGTTCGTGTGCCCGGGCAGGAGCAGCACGTCGTCGTAGGTCAGGCCGACAAAGCCAAAGGGATCGTGTTCGGGCTGGGTCATGAGTGCGCCTCTTACCTTGGGTTCTGGGGTCACGGGTAGGGGTTGCAGCAGATGACCAGCCCGTCATTACGGGCATGGCCTGTGCAGAAGTGTTGTGTAAATACTAGAACCTTGGCGCCGATCCCCATATTCCGTGCCGCGGATGTGAGCAACGGCATCCGCCGGACGGTGCGGTCCGCCGGGGTCCGCTCAGGACCACCCGGTGGCGGCGAGCAGCCGGTTCTCGAACATCGGGATCATGGTCTGGACGTAGGTCTTGGTCAGGTGGTTGTCGTCCTTGTAGACGTAGACGTTGCCCACCACAGCCGGGCAGGTACCGTTGGCGCAGATGAAGTCACTCATGTCCATCAGGGACAGTCTGGGCACCTGCCCCCGGTAGGCGTCCAGAGGGGACGAGGCCGCCAGGGACTCCTGCAGCGGGACGTTGCAGGCGGCGGCGTCGGGGCCCTTCTTCTGCACGCACTCGGGCATGTTCAGCGTGAAGCGCGGGTTGTCACGGATGCCGACCACGTCGATCCCGGCGTCGGTGAAGGGTTTGATGCCCTCGAGGTACTGCGGAACCTCCGTCTCGTACGGGGCGTCCTTGTGGGTCAGCGAGGCGACCGTGAAGACGGCGTCGGGCTTGTGCTCGAGGACGTACTCGGAGCTTGCCTTGTTGAAGGCGTTGCAGTCCGCGTCGCGCTGGTCCGAGACTCCCCCGAAGCGGCAGTTGCCCTTGAGCAGGGTGACCACTTCCCAGCCGTGGCTCTTGGCGATCGGCCCGAGTGCGGCCATGTACTGCTGGGCGTGCGAGTCCCCGAGCACCACGATTTTCTTTGTGACGTGCTCGGGTTTGCTGTTCTGCAGGCAGCCCTGCAGCAACGGGTTGGCCGGCACGTTCTCGTCGATGCAGAGGCCGTCGATGTCCGCCCATTCGTTCTTCATGGCCTGCGGGGCGGGGATGATTTTGGCCTCCGGTGTGGGCTTCCCGGCGTTCTCCGGCGCCAGCACGGCGGCTCCCGGGGTCAGGTCCCGGGGCTGGGCGGCCGCGGCCGCCTCGTCGGCGGTGATGTGGCTTTGCCAGAGCGTGATCGGGGCCGCCAGCAGGGCTCCGCAGGCGGCAATGACGACGGCGGTCCGCCAGGCACGGCTCTGCGGCCAGTGCCATTCGCGCAGCGGCTTCTCCACGTAGCGCGTGGTCAGCACGGCCAGCAGCACGGAGACCGCAACGATCGCCAGGCCCTGCCAGAGGTCCGGCGCCGCGATGCCCATGCCGGCGAGGGCGAGCACCAGCAGGGGCCAGTGCCAGAGGTACAGGGCGTAGGAGTTGTCCCCCAGGGCCACCAGGGGCCGCCAGGTCAGGAAGCGGTCCACGCCGAAGCGGCTGCCGCTCTGTCCGGCCACGATGATCGCGGCGGCGGCCAGTGTGGGCCAGAGGGCGATGAAGCCGGGGAAGGACCTGTCCACGGTCAGCAACAGTCCGCAGGAGAGCATGGCGGCAAGGCCGGCCCAGCCCAGGACCACGCGCAGCAACTTTCCGGGCTTGAGGTGGGGCAGCGCCAGCGCCAGCAGCGAGCCCAGCGCGAATTCCCAGAGCCGGGCCCGGGTATCGAAGTAGGCGTAGGCCTGGTTGGTGGCGGTCTGGTCGATGGAGTACACCAGCGAGGCGACGAACACCGCCCCGAAGGCGGGCATGAGCAGGAGACGGTAGCTCACACCGTTATTTCCGAGCGGGGTCCACCGGTTCAGGGCCCGGCGCAGCAGGGCCGTTCCGGCGAAGATCAGGGGCCAGAGCAGGAAGACCTGCCCCTGGATCGACAGCGACCAAAAGTGCTGCAGCGGGCTGGCACCGGAGTGGTCCTGGGCGTAATAGTCCACCGCCGTATCCGCGAGCAGCCAGTTCTGCCGGTAAAGCAGCGAGGCCCATGCCTGCTCCAGGACATCCGGCCAGCGGCTGGCCGGCAGGATGGCCCAGGTGCCGGCCAGCACGGCCAGGACCACCACGACGACGGCGGGCAGCAGGCGCTTGAGCAGGTGCAGCCAGTGGTGCAGCAGCCGCAGCGGCTTTCCGCCCTCAACCTTGCGGGTGAAGCTCAAGGTCATCAGGAAGGCCGAGATCAGCAGGAAGATATCGACGCCGCCGGAGACCCGGCCCAGCCACACGTGGTAGGTCACCACCATCAGGACGGCGAGCGCCCGGAGGCCCTGCACCTCCGGACGGTAGCCCGCTTTCCGGCTCGCCGGGGAGCCGGCCGCCGCTGGCGGCGCGCTGGCTTCGGTTCGCTGGTCGGACACGCGGGACCCCTCGGACGGACTTCCAAAAACATCAATGTTACCGAACCGTAATTTTGATCGCCAATCGCCGCCGGCGGCGGGGTGGTCCGCTGACCGGGCCGGGCGGATGCCCGGCTAGTCTGGACGAGTCGAAGGAGGCCGCCGGTGATCGTCACGGTGAGGATATGTGTTCCCGAGGAGCTTTCCGCCGCGGTGGTGGAGTGCTGCTCGGGCGAACTGGGCGTCGCCGAGGTTGCCCTGCACCCGGGAACATCGGTGGTCCCGCCGGGGGACGTGCTTCAGGTCCTGATGGCCAGGGAGTCGGTGGAGTCCCTGCTGGAGAAGCTCCAGGCCCTCGACGTGCAGAAGATCGGATCAATCTCGGTCAGCACCCCTGAGCTACTGCTCTCTGACCGGGCGGACCACGCCGTCACCGAGGCGCCCGGCGAAGGCGCGGACGCCATGATCTGGGACGAGGTGTCCCGGCAGACCGGGGACGATTCCAAACTCACCTGGAGTTTCCTGGTGTTTCTGGTGCTGGCCACCCAGCTCGCCGCGATCGGGATCGTCACCAACTCCACCATTGCCATTGTCGGGGCCATGGCCGTGGGGCCGGAATTCGGACCGCTCGCCGCCCTGGCCGTGGCGCTGGTGCGGCGGCAGTGGCGCCTGGGACGCAGCGCGGCCGTCGCCCTCGGCGTCGGTTTTCCGGTCGCCATGCTCGCGGCAGCACTCACCGCCTGGCTCTCGGTGCCGCTGGGGCTGTTCCCCACCACCGCACTGGACACCGGCTCCGCCGTCGAATTCATCTACCACCCGGGCCCGTACTCCCTGATCGTGGCGCTGCTGGCCGGGGCCGCCGGCATGTTGTCCGTGATCAGCAGGCGGTCCGCGGCCCTGGTCGGCGTCTTCATCTCTGTCACTACGGTTCCGGCGGCGGGCTTCGTGGCCGTCGCCCTGGTGCTGGGCGAATACCA
>DASSXE010000493.1:0-7032 GCA_035704125.1 Arthrobacter sp. | reverse complement strand
TCCAGCAGCAGGTCGTCCACCGCGTCCTTGTCCGCCTGGTCCTCGACCAGTTCGGCCTCGCCCCGGGCCACCACGCTCCACGCCGTCTGCTCGTGCGGGTCGTAGCCGTCGATTTCAAAGGCCACCGGCTTGGCGGTGATGGCACCCCAGAGCTTTGTTCCGCCGGCGGTGCGGAAGACGATCGAGCGCCGCTGCAGCACGAAGTTCACCGGAAAGACCTCCGGATGCCCGTCAACGATCAAGGCGATCCGGCCCACCACCTCCCCCTCGAGCAGCACCCAGCACTGGTCCATGGACAGGTTGAAATTCGGCGGAGGCGTCGTCGTAGTCACAGCTCCACGTTACGGACCGGTACCGGGCCCCATTAGGGCCATTCGGCCCTTGGCGCGGGTCGGCAGGGCTTACCAGGGGCTGGGTTTGTAGTCCTTGAGGAAGACGCCGTGCTGGTCCTCGCCGGATTCGCCCATCACGATGGGGTCATAGACGCGGGCGGCGCCGTCGACCAGGTCAAGCGGGGCGTGGAAGCCCTCCTCCATCAGGCGCACCTTCGTGTAGTGCGGACGCTCGTCGGTGATCCAGCCGGTGTCGACGGCGGTCATCAGGATCCCGTCGGTTTCCAGCATCTCCTTGGCGCTGGTTCGGGTCATCATGTTCAACGCCGCCTTCGCCATATTGGTGTGCGGGTGCCCGGGGCCCTTGTAGGCGCGGGAGAACTGGCCCTCCATGGCGCTGACGTTGACGATGTACTTCCGGCGGGCAGTGGAGCGCTTCATGGCCCCGCGCAGACGGCTCACCAGCAGGAACGGTGCCGTGACGTTGCAGAGCTGGACCTCGAGCATTTCCAGCGGATCCACCTCGTCCACCACCTGGGTCCAGCTGTTGATGCTGGCGAGGTCCGGCACCAGGCCGCCGGCGTCGATCGCGGTGCCGGAGGCGATCCGCTCCAGCGACGCGGACCCGGTGGAGAGGGCCAGGGAGGTGATGGCGTCGCCGGCAAGGACCGGGTGCTCCAGCACGGAGGAGGCCAGGACCAGCGGGTGCTTGTCGTGCGCGTGGCCGAAGGTGACCAGCTCAGGGCCGCCGTTGGCCGCCTGGAGCGCCTCCGGAAGCGGCTCGTCCTCGGCGTCCGCCAGCGGTTTGTAGGCATTGCCGGAGCGGCGGACGGTCTGGGCCGCGTTGTTGATGATGATGTCCAGCGGGCCGGCGGCGTCGAGGGAGTCCGTCAGGGCCATCACCTGGGATGGGTCGCGCAGGTCGATGCCGACGATCCGGAGCCGGTGCAGCCACTCGGAGCTATCCTCCATGGCGGCAAAGCGCCGGGCGGCATCCTTGGGGAACCGGGTGGTGATGGTGGTGTGCGCGCCGTCGCGGAGCAGCCGAAGGGCGATGTACATGCCGATCTTGGCCCGGCCGCCGGTCAGCAGCGCCCGCCGGCCGGTCAGGTCCGTGCGGGCGTCGCGCTTGCTGTGGTTGAAGAGCGCGCACTCGGGGCAGAGCTGGTGGTAGAAGGCGTCGACCTGCGTGTAGTGCTGCTTGCAGATGTAGCAGGGCCGGGAGCGGATCAGGTGCCCGGCCACCTCGCCGGTGGCGGACGTGGCCAGCTTGTTGCCGCGGGTTTCGTCGTCGATCCGGTCAGGTGCCGCCGTCGCCGTCTGCGCGAGGACGGCGCGGTCCGCCTCCGCGATGATGTCCCGCTTGGTGGTGCGGCGGTGGCGTTTTACCGCCTTGAACATCTTTCCGGTGGCACGCCGGATGGACACGTAGTCCGGGTGTTCCTCGTCGTACCGGTGAATGGTGTCCAGCACCTTCAGGCAGGCGGCAATCTCGGCCGGGGTGAGTTCGGCGGCGGACGACGCAGGCCCGGCCAGCTCGTCGCTGGCCGGGCCGGAGGGCAGATCGGGGGTGCTCATTGAGCCAATTTTACCGGCAGTCGGGAGCCACGCCCGACGCGGCCGTTTTAGGACGCGGAGGTGCGGGAGGACCCGGGGGTCTCGACGCCGACGGCGGCAGCGTGCACCTCGCCGACCTTCTCCACGGACTCACGCCCGGCCGGCCAGTTCTCGGTTGCCGTCTTCACCGCATCCGGCACCAGGTACAGGTTGGCGGCGGCAAGGGCACGCTCCGCGTCGCCCGGTTCCGGAACGATCTGGCCCTTGGCCAGGACGGTGATGCCGGAATCGGTGACCTTGAACCCGCGGGCCCGGTCCAGTTCCGGATCCAGCCCGATGGCCGCACCGGCGGGGATCCTGACGTTCTTGTCGATGATGGCGCGCTTGATCACCGCGCCCGCGCCGACCTGGACCTTGTCCATCAGTACGGAATCGATGACCCGGCTGGCGGTGCTGGCGTAGACGTCGTTGGACAGGACCGAGCCCTCCACGATGCCGCCGGAGATCACGACGCCGCTGGCCACGATGGAATCGAGCGCGGTTCCCACCGTGCTGCCCTCGCCGCGGACGAACTTGGCCGGCGGGGAGATGCTCTGGCGGGTGTAGATGGGCCACTCGGCGTTGTACAGGTTGAACACCGGCACGGGGGAGATCAGGTCCATGTGGGCGTCGTAGAACGAATCGATGGTGCCGACGTCGCGCCAGTAGGTCCGGTCACGCTCGGTGGAGCCCGGGATGTCGTTAAGGGTGAAGTCGTAGACGCCCGCCTCGCCCTTGTCGACGAAGTAGGGAATGATGTCCCCGCCCATGTCATGCTTCGTGTCCAGCCGCGCGGCGTCGACGTGCAGCGCCGCCACGAGGGCATCGGCATCGAAGACGTAGTTGCCCATGGAGGCCAGGAACTGGCTCGGGTCGGCGGCCAGGCCGGGGGTCGAGGAGGGCTTTTCGACGAAGGCTGCGATCTTCTGCGGATCCGTCTGGTCCACCTCGATCACGCCGAACTGGTCGGCCATGTGCAGCGGCTGCCGCACCGCAGCCACGGTCGCCTTGGCACCGCTGGCGACGTGCTGGGCGACCATCTGGGCGAAGTCCATCCGGTACACGTGGTCCGCGCCGACCACGACGACGATGTCCGGGTTGGCGTCGTGGATCAGGTTCAACGACTGGTAGATGGCGTTCGCGCTGCCCAGGAACCAGCTTTTGCCGACGCGCTGCTGGGCCGGCACGGACGCGATGTAATTGCCCAGCTGGGTGGACATCCGCCAGGTTTCGGAAATGTGACGGTCCAGGCTGTGGGATTTGTATTGCGTCAGGACCACAATCTGCAAATAGCGGGAATTCACGAGGTTGGAAAGGGCGAAATCAATGAGCCGGTAACTGCCGGCGAAGGGGACCGCCGGTTTGGCCCTGTCGGCCGTCAACGGCATCAGGCGATTCCCCTCGCCACCTGCGAGGACAATGGCCAAGACTTTTTTCTGCTGCGGCATGGTGATCGCTCCTGAACGCCTTCGTAACTCCCCAAAAGTGTCCGATGGGTCCGGACCTCTTCACACTAGAACAGATCAGCCGGAACGACTACCTTGGGGATTGTGCGAATAGACATAGTGACCAAGGAATTTCCGCCCGAAATCTACGGGGGCGCCGGTGTCCACGTGGCCGAACTCAGCCGCGTGCTGGCCCAACATGTGGACCTGCAGGTGCGGGCCTTCGGCGCCGAACGCGCCCCGGACTACCACGGTGCCACCGTGACCTCCTATCCGGTGCCGGAGGATCTGGCCGGAGCGAATGCCGCGGTGCAGACCCTCGGGGTGGACCTGAGGATCGTTCCGGACGTCGCCGGTGCCGATCTGGTGCACTCGCACACCTGGTACGCCAACATGGCCGGGCACCTGGCCGCCCTTCTACATGGCATCCCGCACGTGCTCAGCGCCCACAGCCTGGAACCGCTCCGGCCGTGGAAGGCCGAACAGCTCGGCGGAGGCTACGCCGTGTCCTCCTGGGTGGAGAAGACCGCCTACGAGGCCGCCGCCGCCATCATCGCCGTCTCCGAGGGCATGCGCCAGGACATCCTGCGCAGCTACCCGGAAGTGGATCCGGCCAAGGTCAAGGTGGTGCACAACGGCATCGACGTCAGCCTGTGGGTCCGGGACGAGGGCGAGGACGCCGTCCGGGCCCTCGGCATCGACCCGTCGCTGCCGAGTGTGGTCTTCGTCGGCCGCAACACCCGGCAGAAGGGTGTCCCGTACCTGCTGCGGGCGGCCGCCAAGCTGCCCGCCGATGTCCAGCTGGTGCTGTGCCTGGGCGCGGCTGACACTCCCGAACTGGCCGCCGAGACCGCACGGCTGATCGAGGAACTGCAGGCCCAGCGCAGCGGCGTCGTCCTGATCGAGCGGATGCTGCCGCGCCGTGAGCTGATCCAGGTCCTCAGCCATGCCACCGCGTTCGCCTGCCCCTCCATCTACGAGCCCCTCGGCATCGTCAACCTCGAGGCGATGGCCTGCGGTGCCGCGGTGGTGGCCAGCGCCACGGGCGGCATCCCGGAGGTTGTCCAGCACGGTGAGACCGGCCTGCTGGTCCAGCTTGAGCAGGTCACCGACGGTACCGGCACGCCGCTGGACCCGGAAAAGTTCGTCTCCGAGTTCGCCGCCGCCCTGACCGAGGTGGTCTCCGACCCGGCGCGGGCGCGCGCCATGGGTGCGGCCGGCCGGCGTCGGGCCGAGGAACACTTCTCCTGGGAATCCATCACCGAAACCACGCTCGAGGTGTACCGCTCGGTCCTGCCGCGACAGTAGGGCCGCAGTCCGGACTACCGCCAAACGACGACGGCGCCGCCCCCTTCGAAGGGGTGCGGCGCCGTCGTCGTTAACGCTCCGGCCTGTCAGCTCCGTTTGGCCTGCGGCTTCCGGGCCTTGTGCTCGCGCGCGGCGCGGGCCAGCAGGGTCTTCTCATCCACCGGCGCCTGGCCGCTGGCGCGCTGGACCCGGAAGAACTCCCGCGCCTCGTCCTGGCGGGTCTTCTCCGCGCCGCTGGCGATCGCCGCCCGCAGGTGCTCCGGGGCGAAGCCGAAGGCGTCCACCAGGTCCAGGGCGTGCGGGCGGATCTTCACCAGCAGCCGGTTGATGTATTCGCCCACGGTCCGGGCCCGCTGCATGGAAAGCCGGCCGTTCATCAGGTACCAGGAGAGGTGCTTCTCGATCAGGGAGAGGCCGAACAGGTCGCGCAGCCAGGTCAGGACGGCCTTGGTCCCGGGATCGGCAACCTTGCCGAGGGCCTCGGTGAACGCCTCCCACTGCAGCAGCTCGGCGTGCGCCAGGGCCGCCTCGATGAGCTCGTTCTGGTGGCTGTTGAACAGCGCGGCGGCCTGCTGCTGCGGCAGCCTGTTCGCGCCGCGCAGGGCGGAGCCGACCTCGGCCACCATCGCCTGGACCCGCTCGGTGAGCAGGGCGCGCTGGCCGGCCTCATCCTTGATGGCACTGGCGGCCTTGTGGACCGAGCCGGAGTCCGCCACGAACTGGGCCACGCCGCGCAGCCCGGTCCGGTGGATTGCCGCGCCGCCGGCCTGGCCGACGACGTAGCGGGCCAGCACACCAAAGTCGGCGTTGCGGAATTCCTTGGCGTAGTCCGCCAGCAGCCGCTTGGCGACCAGCTGCAGCAGCACGGTGTTGTCGCCTTCGAAGGTGGCGTAGACGTCGAGGTCCGCGTGCAGGGACGCGAAGCGGTTCTCGATCAGGAACCCGGCGCCGCCGCAGGCCTCACGGCATTCCTGCAGGGTGTCCAGGGCATGCCAGGTGCTCAGCGGCTTCAGGGCGGCGGCGAGGGTCTCCAGGTCCTGGCGGTCCTCGTCGGTGTCGGCCCTGCCGGAGAAGACGTCGTCGAATTTCTCCAGCAGCTGTTCGCTGGCAAAGCTCGCTGCGTAGGTGGTGGCGAGCCGGGTAAAGAGCCGGCGCTGGTGCCGCTGGTAGTCCAGCAGCACCTCCTCTTCGGTGTGCGAGGAGGCGTTGAATTGCCGCCGTTCGGAGGCGTACTGGATGGCGGTTTTGAGGGCCAGCTTGGACGCTGTCACCGCGGCGCCGTCCAGGGACACGCGGCCCTGCACCAGGGTGCCCAGCATCGTGAAGAAGCGCCGGCCCGGGCTGGCGATCGGGGAGGTGTAGGTGCCGTCCGCGTCCACGTCGCCGTAGCGGTTCAGCAGGTTGGTCCGCGGGATCCGCACCTCGCTGAAGTGCAGCCGGCCGTTGTCGATGCCGTTCAGGCCGCCCTTGACGCCGTCGTCCTCGCCGCCGATGCCCGGCAGGAACTCCTTGGTTTCCGGGTCCCGCAGCTGCATGTAGAAGGCGTGCACGCCGTGGTTCACGCCCTGGGTGACCAGCTGGGCGAAGACGACGGCGGCGAGGCCGTCATTGGCGGCGTTGCCGATGTAATCCTTCCAGGCCGCACGGAACGGGGTGTTGACCACAAACTCGCCGGTGCCGGCGTCGTAGGTGGCGGTGGTCGCGATGCTGGCGACGTCCGAGCCGTGGCCGGTCTCGGTCATGGCAAAGCAGCCGGGGATTTCCAGGCTCATGATGCCCGGCAGCCACTTGCGGTGGTGTTCCTCGGTGCCAAGGTGGTTCACGGCCGAGCCGAACAGGCCCCACTGCACGCCCGCCTTGATCTGCAGCGACGGGTCGGCGATCACCAGTTCCTGGAAGCCGGCCACGTTGCCACCGTGCTCGTCCGCGCCGCCGAGTTCGGCCGGGAAGGCCCGGTGCACGGCCCCGTTGTCCACCAGGACCTTGAGCTGGCCGAAGACCCGCTCGCGGTGTTCGGTGTGGGTGAGCCCTTCAATCTTGTGCAGCTCCGGGCGGCCGGCCAGCTCGCGGGCCTGGCGGCGGACCGCTGCCCACTTGCCGAGCAGTTGCTCGCCGAGGGCGGCGACGTCGACGGCGGGGCCCGAAACAGAGGCGGCGTGGCGGGAGGCCGGGCTGGTTGCGGGCCGGGTGCCGCGTGCCGCTCCGGAGCTGGTGGCGTGCCCCGCGGGGCGGTCGGCTAGTTCAGTCATGTCGATTCCTTCGTTGGCACTGACATCGTCGTGGGTAGTGGCTGGTGCTGGGGGTTCTGGGTACTTTGGGGTGCTGGATTCTTGGGGGCGTACGGGTCTCAA
>DASSXE010000271.1:0-2156 GCA_035704125.1 Arthrobacter sp. | reverse complement strand
TGCGAGGCGTTGACGTGGTCGTTCGGGTGGACCACCTTGTCGCTGCCGGCGGCCTTGAGCGCGCGGGAGGCAAGCTCGGCGATGACCTCGTTGGTGTTCATGTTCGAGGACGTGCCGGAACCGGTCTGGAAGACGTCGATCGGGAAGTGGCCGTCGTAGCTGCCGGCCGCAACCTCATCGGCGGCGTCCGCGATCGCCTGGGCGAGCTCGCCGTCGAGCACTCCCAGTTCCGCGTTGGCCTGGGCCGCCGCCTTCTTGACCCGGGCAAGGGCCTCGATGTGGGCGCGCTCCAGGGTCTTGCCGGAGATCGGGAAGTTCTCGACTGCACGCTGCGTCTGGGCGCGGTACAGGGCGTTGACCGGCACGCGGACTTCGCCCATCGTGTCGTGCTCGATGCGGAATTCTTCGGTGTTCAAATCTGCTGTGGAAGTCATGGGGCTAGCTTATTGGGCCGGGGCGCCGCTTCGAAAACCGTGAACCGGCGCCACCGGCCGGACTGCTGTCAGTCCCCGAGTTCGCCGATTCCGAAGACCAGGTCCGCCCGGCCCTCGGCGAGGCGGTAGGTCACGCCCAGGACGGCGGTGCTGCCGTTCTCCACGGCGTCGGATATGACCCGCGAGCTGTCCAGCAGGCGCTGCGACGTCTGCTTGACGTTCTCGACCACCATGTCATTGACGTCGGTCTGACCGTTCCGCAGCGAGGTGAGGACGGCGGGGGTGAGGCGTTCGACCAGGCTGCGGACGAAGCCCGCCGGCATCTGGCCGGTTTCCACCGCGTCCTTGGTAGCGGTGACGGCGCCGCAGCTGTCGTGGCCGAGGACCACGATCAGCGGAACGCCGAGGACACTGATGCTGTATTCCAGGGAGCCGAGCACGGCGTCGTCGATGACCTGGCCGGCGGTGCGGACGACGAATGCGTCGCCCAGGCCCAGGTCGAAGATGATCTCGGCGGCGAGGCGCGAGTCCGCGCAGCCGAAAATCACGGCGAACGGATGCTGATTTTCCACCAGGGAGGAACGCCGCGAGGCGTCCTGGTTGGGGTGCGAGGATTCGCTGGCAACGAAGCGCTGGTTGCCTTCTTGCAGGCGGCGCCAGGCGAGGGCGGGAGTCAGTTGAGTGGTCACCCTCCGAAGTTTACTGGCCCGGGCTGGCCGAGGGTGAAACTGTCGCCGCCGGGTTGCTGTCCAGCGAGCTCACCACGGCTGCGGCAAGGGTGGAGAACTCCTCCAGCTGGGCGGGGCCGGTGAGGATCACGGTGGTGCCGCGGTAGTCCAGGACCATGCTCTTCTCGCCCTTGCCGGTGTCCCGCAGCTGCCAGTCGTGTCCGCCGGCGTTCCGCGTCCCGGTCACCGGTGCGCTCTTGGTCTGCTGCAGCAGCCAGGTCGGGTTGGACTGGCGGGTCTGGACGAGTCCGATGAACGAATCCTTCGGCGTCAGGTAGCCAACCTCCCAGGTGGCAACCCCGCTGCCGGTGCCGGATTCCCAGCGGGCGTAGTTGGGGCGGAATGTGTCGTTCGTTTGCGGGGCGACCGGTGTGAATCCCGCCACGCCCGCCGCGTTGCGGGCGATCCCGGCGACGTCGATGTTGGGGTTGTAGCCGTCGCTCTTCGGGGCCGGGTTCATCAGCACCACCGGCAGGAAGGCGGCGATACTCAGGACCAGTGCGACGAGCATGCCGATCACCGAGGCGTTCGCCCGCTTCGCTGCTGCGGCGCGGATCACCGGCTTGACCGGCTGATCGTTCCCGGCACTGGTCACTTCGGGGCTGGCTCCGCGCGCCGGGGATCCGGCCGCCTCGGAGGGCGTGTCCTGCAATTCATTCACCCTTCTATAGTCGCCCATTCCGGACCGATCTCCCATTCGGCGGCGGCCCCGCACCGGGCCGCCGGTTCCGGCCCGGTGCCGTCATCCAATGACCGATGGACCCGTCGGTGGCTATGATCGGTAACAGACGAATCACCGCAGCGGCCGGAACCCGGCTGTTCGGGTTCAATGATCGCCACTCGAAGAAGAGGTTCACGTGTCACCATCGTCCATGACCCAGAAGTACTCCACGCTTTCCCCGTCGCTCGCCGTCGGGATCGACGAGCCTGACCGCAACCTAGCCCTGGAATTGGTCCGCGTCACCGAGGCCGCGGCCATCGCCGGCGGCCACTG
>DASSXE010000505.1:0-4120 GCA_035704125.1 Arthrobacter sp. | reverse complement strand
CCTCTTCGCCTCCTTCACCATGGCCGTGACCATCGCCTTCGTCGGCGGCCGGCCGGCGATGATCTCCGCCGCCACCGGTGCCGTGGCACTCGTGATGGCGCCGCTGGTGAAATCCCATGGCCTTGACTACCTCATCGCCGCGGTCATCCTCGCCGGGGTCTTCCAGATCATCCTGGGGCTCTCCGGCGTGGCGAAGCTGATGAGGTTTATTCCCCGTTCGGTGATGGTGGGATTCGTCAACGCCCTGGCCATCCTGATCTTCCTGTCCCAGGTGCCTGAACTGCTCGGCGTCCCGTGGCTGGTCTATCCCCTGGTGTTGCTGGGGCTGGCGATCGTTTTCGGCCTGCCCAGGCTCACCAGGGCCGTTCCGGCGCCACTGGTAGCCATCATCGTCCTGACGCTCATCACCGTCATGGCCGCCGTCGCCGTCCCGACCGTGGGGGACAAGGGCCAACTTCCCGACGCGCTGCCTTCCTTCCTGATCCCCGCCGTCCCGTTCACCCTCGAGACGCTGCAGGTCATCTTCCCGTTCGCCCTGGCCATGGCGTTCGTGGGCCTGCTCGAGTCGCTGATGACCGCCAAGCTGGTCGATGACATCACCGATACCCGCTCACCCAAGGGCCGGGAGGCGTGGGGGCAGGGTGTGGCCAACATCGTCACCGGTTTCTTCGGCGGCATGGGCGGCTGCGCGATGATCGGCCAGACCATGATCAACGTCAAGGCCTCCGGCGCCCGCACCCGGATCTCCACCTTCCTGGCCGGGGTCTTCCTGCTGATCCTGGTGGTTGCCCTGGGCGGCATCGTCTCGCTGATCCCGATGGCCGCCCTGGTGGCCGTGATGATCTTCGTCTCCGTGGCCACCTTCGACTGGCACAGCATCCACCCCCGCACCCTGAAAATGATGCCCAAGAGCGAGACCGCCGTCATGGTGGCCACCGTCATCGTCACCGTCGCCACCCACAACCTGGCGATCGGTGTCGGCGTCGGCGTCCTCGTCGCGATGGTGATGTTCGCCCGCCGCGTCGCGCACTTCGTCACCGTCGAACGCACCGTCTCGACGGCCGGGGCCCACCAGACCGCCACCTACAAGGTGACCGGCGAGCTGTTCTTTGCCTCCTCCAACGAGCTCTACACGCAGTTTGAGTACGCGGCCGATCCGGACACCGTCGTGGTCGACCTGCACGCCTCGCATCTGTGGGACGCGTCCACGGTTGCCGCGCTGGATGCGATCACGGAGAAGTACCGGCACCACGGCAAGGACGTGAAGATCGTCGGCCTCAACGACGCCAGCGTCCTGATGCGCGAACGCCTGGGCGGCAAGCTCGGCGCCGGACATTAGGGCCGGGCTGGGGAACTCAGGCCTTCTGCCCCGGTTTGGACGCCTTGCCGTCGAGCCAGAGAGTGCCGGCCGCATCGCTGTGGGCGCCGGTGGCCCCGACGTACCTGCTGCTGATGCCCGGGCCGCGCTGGAGGACGTGGACCAGGGCCATGCCGTGGCCGCGGCCCAGCCCGTAGTCCGCCTTGAGCCAGTCGAGGATCGCCCCGGCCTTCGCCGAGGCGCCGGCCAGGCCCTTCCTCTCGGCCGCTTCGAGGAATTGGCGGGGCGTAAGTCCGGTCTTGTCCTCGATGGTGTCGAGATAGGCCTGGAATGACATGGAGGGAAGTCCTTTCGACGGTGCTGTTCGGGCCACCGTAGGCAGCGGTATCCGCCGCCACCAGAGCTGAAGGGCCCGTTAACCGCCGTCCGACGGCCGGGGCCGGTCGGGGAGCTGACCGCTCGTGGCGCGCTCCGCCGCCGGGTGTTTTACTTGGCCCATGACTGAAGCGCCGCAGCAACACGCGAACGAACCCCACGACGAGAGCATCGCCGCCCGGCTGAACTGGCTGCGGGCCGGCGTCCTGGGCGCCAACGACGGAATCGTCTCCGTGGCTGCGACCGTCGTGGGTGTGGCGGGTGTGACAAACGACGTCGCACCGATCCTGGTTGCCGGTGCCGCCGCCGTCGTAGGCGGCGCCGTGTCCATGGCTCTCGGCGAGTACGTCTCGGTGAGCAGCCAGAGTGACAGCCAGCGGGCCCTGATCGAGAAGGAACGCCAGGAACTCATCGATGATCCCGACGGCGAGTTGGCCGAGCTGACCGCGATCTACCAGTCAAAGGGCCTCACCGAGACAACCGCCCGGACTGTCGCCCGCGAGCTCACGGACCACAACGCGTTGGGCGCGCACCTGGAAGCGGAGCTACGGATCGATGAGACGGAAGTCGTCAGCGCCCGGCACGCGGCCACGGCGTCGGCGATTGCCTTCACCGTCGGCGCGGTGCTGCCGTTCCTGACGATCATCCTCACGCCCGCGGAGGTGCGGATCCCCCTGACCTTCGTCGCCGTCGTCATCGCCCTCGCGATCACCGGCACCATCAGCGCCAACGTCGGCGGCAGCTCGAAACGAAAGGCGACGCTGCGTTTGGTGATCGGCGGCGCGCTCGCGATGGCGTTCACCTACGGCGTGGGCCTGCTGCTCGGGACCACCGGCATCGCCTAGGCCGCCGGGCGCTTCAGCCGGCTACACCGCCAGGTGGAAGCCGCCGTTGGAGTGCAGGAGCTGGCCGTTGATCCAGCCGCCCCGCTCCGAGAGCAGGAACGCCACCAGGTTTGCTGCGTCCTGCTGGGTTCCGAGCCGGCCAAGGGCGGTCTGGCTGCCAAGTTCGGCGCCCAGCTCCGGGCTGATCCAGCCGGTATCGACCGGGCCCGGGTTGATGAGGTTCGCGGTGATGCCAAGGTTCCCGAGTTCGCCGGCGGCGGCAATCACGATCCGGTCCAACGCTCCCTTGCTCGCTCCGTACGGCAGGTTGTGGGTGGTGTGGTCACTGGTGAGCGCCACGATCCTGCCCAGTCCCGGCGCGGAGGAGTATTGCCGCGCAAACTCCTTGATCAGGAGCCAGTTGGCGCGCGTGTTGATGGCGAAATGCAGGTCAAAGCTCTCAATGGTGGTGTCGTGGATACTGCTGTCCACCGACTGGGCGTGGGAGGTCACCAGGGCCGTGATGGGCCCCAGTTCAGCCGCCACGTCCCGCACCAGTTCCGCGGGCGCCGCGGGATCGGCGAGGTCCGTTTCGGCGCTGAACGTGCGGGCTCCGAGGCCCTCCAGTTCCCGGCGGAATTCGGCCTCGAAGCCGGGGTCCGGGCGGTAGTTGCTGAAAGCGATATCCCAGCCGTCCCCGGCCAGTTGCCGGGCAATGGCCGTGCCGATGGAGATCCGACGTCCGACGCCGGTAATCAGGGCCAGCGGGCGATGATTCGTCATGGACTGATCCTACGGGCGGGGGCCCGCCCTTAGGCGCCTGGCGTGGCGGCTCAACTGGGGTGAAGCGTCAAAGGCCCGTGCACCCGCCGTCGGGCGAGCCGGTATCAATTCCGCCGAAACCCTTGACACCTGTCAGCTGAACCGGTTTAGTAGGTACAACAAAACCGGTTCAGTGATTTACATCACCAGGCAATGAGGCAGACATGACAGTAACCATCAACGACGTCGCGCAGGCGGCAGGCGTGAGCAAGGGAGCTGTCTCGTACGCCCTGAATGGCCAGCCGGGGGTCAGCCAGGAAACCCGGGACAGGATCCTGCGGGTGGCCAAGGAGCTCGGTTGGACCCCTAACCTCCGGGCCAAGGGGCTGTCCTCCTCCAAGGCCTACGCGCTGGGCCTGGTCGTCGCCAGGGACCCTCTGCTGCTCGGCACGGACCCCTTCTTTCCCGCCTTCATCGCCGGCATCGAGACTGCCCTTGCCGAGCATGAGTACGCGCTGGTCCTGAGCGTTGCCACCGCCCCCGGGGCCGAGGAACGCTGCTACCGCAAGCTGGCGGACAACGGCAGGGTTGACGGTTTCATCCTCACAGACGTCCGCCATGATGACTCCCGCATCGCGTTGATGCTCGAACTCAAGCTTCCCGCGGTGACCCTGAACCGGCCGGACGCAGCATCGCCGTTTCCGGCGGTCTCCGTCGACGAATCCGAGGGCATCGCGGCCGCCGTCGAACACTTGATTGAGCTCGGGCACCGGCGCATAGCCCACGTCGGCGGCGCCCAGGAATACATCCACGGCCGGAGCCGCCGGAAAGCCTGGGAAGC
>DASSXE010000221.1:0-2437 GCA_035704125.1 Arthrobacter sp. | reverse complement strand
CGGCAGGCCGGTGTCGAAGGTTTCGAGTTCCGCGAGCCGGGCCTCCTGGGCTTCGACGGCGTCGGCGATCCGGTTGAGGACGCGGGCGCGTTCGCGGGGCTTCATCTTCGGCCAGGGACCGTTGGTGAACGCCTCCCGGGCGGCGGCGACGGCGAGGTCGATGTCTTCCTTTTGGCCGGCCGCCGCGGTGGCGTAGTTCTGGTTGGATACCGGGTCCAGCACGTCAAACGTCTTGCCGGAGACGGAATCAACGAATTCGCCGTTGATGTAGTGCTTGATCCGGGTGGGAAGGTCCTGAGGCACGTAGTGGGCGGCGGTTTCCGAGGCAGTGAACGTCATTGTTGTCTTCCTTAGTAATCATGCGGACAGGGGGAGTGGGCCAGCTAATGGGCGCCCAGTGACCCCGGGGTGCTTTGGGCGAGGTAGGCGTCCAGGGTGGCGCTGCGGTGCCGGCGGGCGGCCCTCTCGATCTCGTCCGCGCCGGCAGAGTCCTCGATGAGCCGCAGCAGCGCCTCGTGTTCCTCGACGGACTCGTGCGCACGCCCCGGCACGAAGCGGAACGTGGAGGACCGCAGCGCGGCCAGCCGGTTCCAGCCCCGGTGGACCAGGTCCAGGATGTGCGGGTTGGGGCAGTGTTCGAAGAGGATGCTGTGGAAGTCCTGGTTCAACCGGGTGAACCGGACCGGGTCAAAATGCTGCAGGCAGTCGCGCATGTCCGCGTTCACGGCCCGGGCCCGCGCCACGTCAGCGGGCCCGATGAGCGGGGCCGAGAGCGCCGTCGCGGCACCCTCCACGATGCTCAGGGTCTGCATGGTGTAGAGGTATTCGGTGGGGTCGATTCCGGCAACGGTGGCGCCGACATTCCGTTCGAACGTCACCAGGCCCTCGGCCTCGAGCCGGCGGATGGCCTCCCGCACCGGCACCACGCTGACGCCCAGGTCCTTCGCGATCGCCCCGAGCACCAGCCGGTAACCGGGGGAGTAGGTGCCGTCGACGATTCTGGCCTTCACGGACGCATAGGCCAGCTGGGACTTGCTGGCGGCGCCGGTGGCGGTTTCAGTCATGGCCCGCCCCCGCTTCCCAGTCCTGGTACTTGCTGCGCCACGCAGCGTTGAGTGGATAGAGGCCGTCCACGCTGTGGCCCTGCCGCACCATCTCGGCGATGAAGGTTTCCTCGCGTTCCTGGGCAATGGAGTCCTCGGCGAGTTCCTCGGCGAGGGCCGGGGGAATCACCAGGATGCCGTCCGCATCGGCCACGATGATGTCCCCGGGCTGGACCGTGGTGCCGCCGCAGGCAATGGTGATGTCCGTGTCCCACGGGATGTGCCGGCGGCCCAGCACCGCCGGGTGCGGGTTGGCGTAGAAGGTGGGCATGTCCAGGGCGGCGACGGCTGAGAAGTCCCGGACCCCGCCGTCGGTGATGACGGCCGCCGCGCCGCGGACCTGGGCGCGCAGGGCCAGGATGTCGCCGATGGTGCCGGTGCCCTTCTCGCCCCGGGCCTCCATGACTAGGATTTCGCCGTCGTTGACGGAATCGATGGCCCGCTTCTGGGCGTTGAAGCCGCCGCCGTGGGCCTTGAACAGGTCCTCGCGGTTGGGCACGTAGCGCAAGGTCCGGGCCAGTCCCACGATCCGCTGGTCCGGCCGGGTGGAGGTCAGGCCGTCGATGCTGACGTTGTCCAGTCCGCGCTTGCGCAGCTGGGAGGACAGGGTGGCGGTGCAGACGCTCTCCAGCTTGGCCTTCAGCTCGGCGGAGAGGACCGGGGCGGGGGCTGCGAGCCCCGCCGCCTCGCGCGAGCCGTACGCCTCCTCCCGCTGCAGGTCGTCGGTCTTCGGCCGGGCGCCGAAGCCGGCGAACGGCGTCGTTCCCTCGGTGATCCGGGTGACGAGCCGGCCGGTGCTGAGGCCTGCGCTGCTGACTTCAACCTCGACGACGTCGCCGGGCTTGGCCACGGAGGCGCCGGCGGGAGTGCCGGTGAGGATGATGTCGCCCGGTTCGAGGGTGAGCAGTTGGGACAGGTCCGCGATGAGCCGTGCGAACGGGAAGAGCAGGTCCCCGGTGGTGTCGTCCTGGACCAGGCCGCCGTTGTGCCAGGTGCGGATCCGGAGCCGTTCCGGGTCGAGGCTGTCCGCGGCGAGCAGGGCCGGACCCACCGGGGTGAAGCCGTCGCCGCCCTTGGACCGGAGGTTGGAGCCTTTGTCCGCGTACCGGAGGTCGTAGACGCCGAGGTCGTTGCTGGCGGTAACCCACTCCACGTGGCTCCAGGCGTCGCCGATGTCCACGCGGCGGGCGGGCTTGCCGATGACCAGGGCGATCTCGCCTTCGAAGCCGAGCAGCTCGCAGCCGGCCGGGCGTTCGACGCTTGAGCCGCTGAGCGCCAGGGAGGACGATGGCTTCAGGAAGTACGACGGCTGCTCGGGCGTCCGGCCGCGCTGG
>DASSXE010000427.1:0-9883 GCA_035704125.1 Arthrobacter sp. | reverse complement strand
GGTGCCGCTTTTTGGTCCCGCAGCGCGTAGTAGAGCCGCGGCATGATCGGGAAGTGGAAGGCCATGTGGCATTCCGGTTCCTCTTCGGTGCCGAAGTACTCCACCACCTCGGCCGGCGGCTGGTTGGCCTCGGCGATGATTACGCGGCCGGGGTAGCTTTCGTCGACCATTTTGCGCAGCTTGCGGAGGAACTCGTGGGTCTGCGGCAGGTTCTCGCAGTTGGTGCCCTCTTCCTCGAAGAGGTACGGGATGGCGTCGGCACGGAAGCCGTCGATGCCCTGGTCCAGCCAGAACCGTACGACGTCGAAGAGGGCGTCGATGACCTTGGGGTTCTCGAAGTTCAGGTCCGGCTGGTGGCTGAAGAAGCGGTGCCAGAAGAACTGCCGGCGGATCGGGTCGAAGGTCCAGTTGGATTCCTCGGTGTCCACGAAGATGATGCGGGCATCTTCGTACTTCTCGTCCGTGTCACTCCAGACGTAGAAGTCGCCGAACGGGCCGTCCGGATCCTTGCGGGATTCCTGGAACCAGGGGTGCTGGTCGGAGGTGTGGTTCAGCGGCAGGTCGATGATGACCCTGACGCCGCGGGCGTGGGCCTCGGCGACCAGCCGCTTGAAGTCGCTGATGGTGCCGAACTCGTCCAGCACGGAGTTGTAGTCCGAGATGTCATAGCCGCCGTCGCGCAGCGGGGACTGGAAGAACGGGGGCAGCCAGAGGCAGTCCACGCCCAGCCACTGCAGGTAGTCGAGTTTGTCGATCAGCCCGTGGAAGTCGCCGGAGCCGTCGCCGTTCCCGTCCGCGAAGCCGCGGACCAGGACCTCGTAGAAGACCGCCTTGCGGTACCACAGGGGGTCGTGCTGCAGACCGGGGGCGTTCAGTTCAAAGTTCCCCTTCGGCGTGAAGTGCTGGCTGGGGTTGCTCGGACTAAAGCTCACTGGCGGGACCTCCGGATGTTCAGAATGTGGGCGGGTTCGACGTGGGCGTCAAGGCGTACATAGTTGTACTCGCCCCATTCCCAGCTCTCGCCGGTCAGCAGGTCCTCCACGACGTAGCCGCCGTTGTGCGTCAGGTCCTCCGGGTCCAGTTCCAGGGCGGCGAGGTCCAGCGAGACCGTGCTTTCCCGGGTGCTGTGCGGGTCCACGTTCACCACGATGATCAGGGTGTCCTTGCTGCCGTCCGGGAGGACCTTGTGCTTGGAGTAGACCACCGTGGCGCTGTCGGTGCTGGCGTGCAGGGTCAGGTTCTGCAGGTCGCCCAGCGCGGGGTGGGCGTGCCGGATCGCATTCAACCGGGTCAGGTAGGGGGCGAGCGTTCGGCCGGATTCCGCGGCGGCGTCCCAGTCCCGGGCCTTGTACTCGAACTTTTCGTTGTCGATGTACTCCTCGGCGCCGGGGCGGGCGACGTGCTCGTAGAGTTCGAAACCGGCGTAGACGCCCCACAGCGGGCTGGCGGTGGCAGCGAGCGCGGCCCGGATCTTGAAGGCGGCCGGTCCGCCGTACTGCAGGTACTCGGTGAGGATGTCCGGGGTGTTGACGAAGAAGTTGGGCCGGAAGTACGCCGGGGACTTGTGGCTGATCTCCTGGAAGTACTCCTCCAGCTCCTCCTTGGTGTTGCGCCAGGTGAAGTAGGAGTAGGACTGCTGGAATCCGGCGCGGCCCAGGGCGTGCATCATCGCCGGGCGGGTGAAGGCCTCGGCGAGGAAGACGACGTCGGGGTTCTTCTTGTTGACCTTGGCGATCAGCCATTCCCAGAACCACACCGGCTTGGTGTGCGGGTTGTCCACCCGGAAGATCTACACGCCGTGGCTGATCCACAGCTGGACGACGCGCAGGATCTCGTTGGACAGCCCGGCCGGGTCGTTGTCGAAATTGAGCGGGAAAATGTCCTGGTATTTCTTCGGCGGGTTTTCCGCGTAGGCGATGCTGCCGTCCACCCGGGTGGTGAACCATTCCGGGTGGCTTTGGACCCAGGGGTGGTCCGGGGCGGCCTGCAGCGCCAGGTCCAGGGCTACTTCCAGTCCCAGCTCCCCGGCGCGCGCCACGAAGGCGTCAAAGTCCTCGAAGCTGCCCAGGTCCGGGTGGATGGCGTCGTGGCCACCCTCCTTGGCGCCGATGGCCCACGGGGACCCGGGGTCGTGCGGGCCGGCGAGCAGGGTGTTGTTCGGACCCTTGCGGTGCTGGATGCCGATCGGGTGGATCGGCGGCATGTAAATGACGTCGAAGCCCATGGCGGCGACGGCGTCGAGCCGGTCGGCCGCGGTGCGGAACGTGCCGGAGGTCCATTCGCCGGTGTCGTGGTTCCGGACGGCCCCTTCGGAGCGCGGGAAGAACTCATACCAGGCGCCGCGGCCGGCGAGCTCGCGCTCCACCAGCAGGGGGTACGGCTCGGACACGGTCACCAGCTCGCGGATCGGCTCGCGGCCGATCACCGCGGCCACGTCGGCGCTGAAGCCGGCGGCGAGACGTTCCTCCGGAGTTTTCGTGCCGTCGGCGAGGCCGACGACGGCGATCCGCAGCGTGCGCCGGTCGGCGGAGGGACGGCTGGGGTCCTCGGAGGCCTCGGTCAGGAGTGCGGCGCCCTCGGCGAGCATCAGCTCGACGTCGATCCCGGCCTCAACCTTGACCTCGGCGTTGTGGTGCCAGGTGCCGTACCGGTCGTGCCAGGCCTCAATCACGAACGACCACCGGCCGGTGGCGTTGGGGGTGAGCAGGCCCTCCCACAGATCGGTGCCCTTGCCGCGGTCCCCGCGGGCCGGCGCCAGGCGGACGCGCTGGCGTTCCTTACCCCGCGGATCCAGCAGGACGGCGCTGACGCCGAGCATGTCGTGCCCCTCGCGGAAAGCGGTGGCGGCTACGACGATGCCTTCGCCGACGGTGGCTTTGGCGGGAAATTTTCCGCCCTCGACCGCGGGCTGGACGTTGGTGATCGGAAACCTGCCGAATTTCAACCCATCGGTGATCAGGGCCTTCGGCTTTTGCTTGGACACGGCGCTGGTTCGGGAGTTAGTCGTCACAGGCTCGACGTTATCTACAAATCGCACAGAATGCTAAGGCTGCTCACTTCTTTGTGCCGATCCCGGGCTCCATCCGACATTTACCGGAAAGAAACCCCAAGCTGTTCCGGGGTCCGGAGTTCTCGGTTAGTGTTTCGCAGGTGAAGGCAATCCGGAGATTTACCGTCAGAACCGTTCTCCCCGAATCGATCCGGCCCCTGGCGCGGCTCGCCACCAATCTTCGCTGGTCGTGGCACGTGCCCACCCGGGAACTTTTCGAGCAGCTGAACCCCGCCATCTGGGCCGAGAGCGCGCAGGATCCGGTGACCTTCCTGGGCCTGGTCAGCCGCGAGGAACTGCAGCGCCTGGCCGCCGACCAGGACGTGGTCCGCCGGGTGCATGAGGCCGCCGCGGACCTCGACCAGTACCTGGAGCAGCCGCGCTGGTACCAGAGCCTGGGCGAGGATGCGCCCCGCTGCATCGCGTACTTCTCGCCGGAGTTCGGCATCACCGAGGTCCTCCCGCAGTACTCCGGCGGCCTAGGTATCCTGGCCGGCGACCACCTGAAGGCTGCCTCGGACCTCGGCGTGCCGCTGATCGGCGTCGGCCTGCTCTACCAGGCCGGCTACTTCAAACAGTCCCTCTCCCGGGACGCCTGGCAGCAGGAGACCTACCCGGTGCTGGACCCGGACGGGCTCCCCCTTACCCTGCTGCGCGAGGCCTCCCCGGACGGCACCGGCCGCCCGGTGGAGATCTCCCTGCCGCTCCCCCACGGCAGGCGCCTGCTGGCGCACGTCTGGCGGGCCGACGTCGGGCGCGTCCCGCTGCTGCTGCTTGACTCCAACGTGGCCGGCAACGACGACGCCGCGCGCGGCATCACCGACCGCCTCTACGGCGGCGGCGGGGACCACCGGCTGCAGCAGGAGCTGCTGCTGGGCATGGGCGGGGTCAAGGCCCTCCGCGCCTACCAGCGGCTCACCGGCGCCCCGGCCCCGGAGGTGTTCCACACCAACGAAGGCCACGCCGGATTCCTGGGAGTGGAACGGATCCAGGAACTGATGTCCGGGGAGAACCCGCTGAGCTGGGACGAGGCCCTCACCGCCGGCCGCGCGTCGACCGTGTTCACCACGCACACGCCGGTGCCGGCCGGGATCGACCGTTTCGAGACCTCCCAGATCGAACACTTCTTCACCGCCGGACTCGCCCCCGACGTGCCGATCGCCAGGATCCTGGACCTGGGCCGCGAGGACTTCGCCGACGGCAACCCGTTTGTCTTCAACATGGCCGTCATGGGCCTGCGCCTGGCCCAGCGCGCCAACGGCGTCGCCAAGCTGCACGGCGTCGTCTCCCGCGGCATGTTCTCCGCCCTCTGGCCCGGATTCGACCACGCCGAGGTACCGATCACCTCGGTCACCAACGGCGTGCACGTCCCCACCTGGGTGGACCCCCGGGTCTCCCAGCTGGCCCGCGCCCAGTTCGGGGCCGATGCCGAAACGGAGGGCCGCTGGGACCTGGCCTACAACGTCAGCGACGAGGACCTGTGGGCGCTGCGCCGTGAAATGCGCGTCTCCCTGGTCGAGGACGTGCGCCGCCGGCTCCGGGCCGCCTGGAAGAAGCGCGGCGCGGCGGACGCCGAGCTGTCCTGGACCGACTCGGTGCTCGACCCGGACATCCTGACGATCGGCTTCGCACGCCGTGTGCCGACCTACAAGCGGCTGACGCTGATGCTGCGCGATCCCGCCCGGCTCAAGGCCCTGCTGCTGCACAAGACCCACCCCATCCAGCTGGTGATCGCGGGCAAGTCCCACCCGGCCGACGACGCGGGCAAGAAGATGATCCAGGACCTGGTCCGCTTCACCGACGACCCCGAGGTCCGGCACCGGATCGCGTTCCTGCCCAACTACGACATCGCCATGGCCCGCACCCTGTTCCCCGGCTGCGACGTCTGGCTGAACAACCCGCTGCGCCCGCTCGAAGCGTGCGGCACGTCGGGAATGAAGGCGGCCATCAACGGTTCGCTGAACCTGTCGGTGCTCGATGGCTGGTGGGATGAGATGTACGACGGCGAGAACGGCTGGGCGATCCCGACCGCCAACAACGACGCGTCCCCTGAGGAACGGGACGACATCGAAGCCGCCGCCCTCTACGAGTTGCTCGAAACCCAGGTGTCGCCGAAGTTCTACGGGCTTACCGTCTCCGACGGGGCGGGGGCGGCCGGCCCGTCGCAGTCCGGGCCGCAGAAGGTGCCCACGCACTGGGTCTCGATGATCAAGCACACCATGACCCACCTGGGTCCCGCCGTTTCGGCGGACCGGATGCTGCAGGACTACGTCAACGTGCTGTACCGGCCCGCCGCGCTTGCCGGCCGGCACGCCTCTGCGGGGAATTTTGCCGAGGCCAAGGCGCTGGCTGCCTGGTGCTCGCGGGTCCGCGCGGCCTGGCCGCAGATCCAGGTGGAGCACGTTGACTCGGTGGGCGTCTCAGAGGACCCGCAGATCGGCGACGACCTGCAGGTCAACGCCTACGTTGCGCTCCACGAGCTGCCTCCCGAAGACGTGGCGGTGGAGGTAGCGTACGGCCGCGCCGAGGACAGCGACGAGCTCACCGACGTCACCGTGGTGGAGCTGACCAACGTGGAGGATCTGGGCAAGGGCCGGTACCTGTTCAGCGGCACCCTGGTGATCGACCGCTCCGGTTCCTTCGGCTACACCATCCGGGTGCTGCCCAAGCACGAGGGGCTGGCCTCGAAGGCCGAACTCGGGCTCATCGTGAACGCCTGACCAGCGAAGGCTCTCCCGCCGTCGACGGGCCTGTCGCGGAAAGAGCCAGCGTCCCGTCAGAGGCAGACGGTGATGACGTTCAGGTCTTTGCCGGCGTAGCTTTCAGCGTCCTGCAGGATCTCGCAGATGACGCCGAAGGCGCGATCGGCGCGGAAGACGGCGGGAGCCTGCCATATCACCGTGAGCGGGCCACTGCCGTCGTCGCTCGCGGCGTCGGCGAAGTCGTGCAGGGAGTCGTTGAGGGCGTCGAGGTTGACGCCGTAGTGTTCGGGGAACTCCAGGACGTCGCCGAAGGCGGCCAGCACGGCTTTTTTGGAGTCGGCGGCCGGAATGACCAGCACGCGCCGTCCGGCGTCGTGGAGTTGGGCCTGTAATTCCTCGAGGGTCCAGGTGTCGGCGGAGTAGATTTTCATGGGTTCCTTATTTGCCTTCGGCGATAAATGAAAACGATGCGTAGTGGTCTGCCGTGTAGTACTTTTCGCCCGCATTGCCGGCGATAATCCGCCGGGCGCCCCGGTCCGACTCACCCGGTGTCCGCACGGTGAACTCCCGGTAATAGCCGGAGGCCTTCTGCGGCAGGAGACGCTCAAAATTTCCGAACGGCACATTGTCCCGGCTGTAGGGGTACGGTCCGCCGCGGGAAATCAGGTCCAGGGTCTGCCTCGCCTCCGCGGGCAGGTCCGAGGCCTTGACCTCGGGCAGCCGGGAGGGGTTGGCGACGCCGGTTGTCGGAGGCCGCGCACCGGCCGAAGGACCGGCCGGTGCCGCGGTCGGGGAGCTCGACGAGGCGCCCGAAGGGATACTGTCCGGGGCGCCGGCCGTCCGCGGAATCCCGGAAAGGACCAGCACCAGCAGCGCCAGGCCCAGCAGCGCCCCGAGCAGGGTGGTGACGCGTTTGGTGGTCATCTCCCGGCCCCCTTCTAGATGCGGTAGATGCTGATGCTGTTGGCCTGCACCACGTCGCGTTCACCGGAAGAGATCCTGACCCCCTGGCGCCGGTCGTGCCACTCGGAGGTGGTGAGCCGCAGTTCGTAGATCCGGGGGCCGGAGCCGTCGTCGTGCGGGACCGCCGGCAGGGTGACCTTCACGTCGTCGTTTCCTCCGTTGACCACCACCAGCCCGACCACCTGGCCGACGTCGGACCCGAGGAGCAGCTGCACCACCCGGTGGCCCGGATCCTGCCAGCGCTCGGCCGACATCCGCTCGCCGTGGACGTCGAACCAGTGGAAGTAGGACTGCTGGTCGCGGGCCGGATAGTCGTGCGGCTGCCCGGCGAGGAACTCCTTGCGCAGCCGGATCACACGTTTGGTGCTGCGCAGCATGGAATGCGATTCGGGCGTGCTGGTCCAGTCGATCCAGGTGATGGGGTTGTCCTGGCAGTACGCGTTGTTGTTGCCCTGCTGGCTGCGGCCCACCTCGTCGCCCGCCGTGATCATCGGCACGCCCTGGGAGATCATCAGCGAGGCCATCAGGTTGCGGCTGCTCTGCGCCCGTTTGGCCAGGATGGTTTCGTCTTCGGTGCGTCCCTCGAAGCCGTGGTTGTAGCTCCGGTTGTCGCCGTGGCCGTCGCGGTTCTGCTCACCGTTGGCTTCGTTGTGCTTGCGGTCGTAGGAGACCAGGTCCGCCAGGGTGAACCCGTCATGGGCCGTGATCAGGTTGACCGAGGCCAGCCGGTTCCGGCCGGAGGCTGCGAAGAGCGCCGCGGACCCGGACAGGGCATCGGCGAGCTTGGCCACGGAGCCGCCGTGCCCGCCGGCCTCGATGGCGGCCCGGTCGGCGAGCCAGAAGCTGCGCACCGCGTCGCGGAAATGGTCGTTCCAGTCCACCCAGCCGGCGGGGAAGCGGCCGGTCTGCCAGCCGCCGTAGCCCACGTCCCAGGGCTCGGCGATGAGCTTCGTTTCGGAAAGGACCGGGTCCGCGGCGATGGCCACCAGGAACGGGTGCCGGGGATCGAACTCGTTGGCGGCGTTGCGGCACAGCGTGACGGCCAGGTCGAAGCGGAACCCGTCGATGTGGAACTCGTTGACCCAGTAGCGCAGGGAATCGAGCACCAGCTGGACCACGCGCGGCTCACCGAAATTCAAGGTGTTGCCGCAGCCGGTGGTGTCCACGTACCGGCCGTGGCCGTCGTGGCGGTAGTACTGCAGCTCGCCCAGGCCGCGGAAGCTCAGGGTGGGGCCGTCTTCGCCCGCCTCGGCGGTGTGGTTGTAGACGACGTCGAGGATCACCTCCAGGCCGGCGGCGTGCAGGAGCTTGACCATGCCCTTGAATTCATCCTGCACGGCCTGGGGTCCGGCGTCGCGGGCCGCCTGGGTGGCGTAGGCCGGATGCGGCGCGAAGAACGCGGCGGTGTTGTAACCCCAGTAGTTGGTCAGTCCCAGGTTCTGCAGGTGGGTTTCGTCCAGGTGGAAGTGGACGGGCAGGAGCTGCACGGCCGTGACCCCGAGCGAGACCAGGTGTTCCACCATGGCCGGGTGCGCCATGCCGGCATAGGTGCCCTGGAGATGCTCAGGGATGTCCGGGTGCAGCATGGTCTGGCCGCGGACGTGCGCCTCGTAGATGATGGTGTCGCGCCAGGGCGTTGCCGGTCCCTGGTCCACGCCCCAGTCGAAATCGCCAGCCATCCGGACATTCGTGATGAAGTCTTCCCGCTCGTCCACGGCGCGGCCGTAGGGGTCCAGCAGCAGCGGCTGCACGCCGTCGGCGTCGAAATCCCTGGTGGGTACGGCCACGGGAAGCGCCTCGGGCTCGGCGGCGGCGCGCAGGCCGTAGCGCGAGCCGACCGGCATTCCCTCGACGATGCCGTGGTGGACGCCGGCGGTGACGTTCGGCAGCGCAGTGACCTGCCACCCGTCGCCCGGGGCCTGGTAGACGACCTCCAGCGTGGCGACGGCCGGCGCGTAGACGGCCACGTTAGCGAAGCTGCCCCGGGGATCGTCCGTTACCGGGGAACCGGTGCGGGGGGCGCTGACGCCGAGCGGAAGCGGCCGTGACGCATCCACGGTAGTTGCGGAATCTACAGAGGACTTGACCATCGTCAATAGCTTAGCCGGGGAACCCCGCTACGCCCCTTTTCCCCCGCGCGGTTACGCGGCGCCGGGCGGAGGCTCCCGCCGGCCCTGCATACTGGAGACAGGCACGAACTGGAGGTAAGGGTGCGGATAGCACTGGCGCAAATCATCACCGGACGCGATCTTGGACGGAATCTCGACCTGGTCCGGGAGTACACCGCCCAGGCTAAGGCCGGCGGCGCGGACCTGGTGGTCTTCCCGGAGGCGACCATGCGGGCGTTTGGCCACGCGCTGGTGGACATCGCCGAGCCGCTGGACGGACCGTGGGCTTCAGCCGTTCGCGCCATCGCCGCCGGGGAGGGCATCGTGGTGGTCGCCGGGATGTTTACCCCCGGCACGCCCCGGGACGGGTCCGCCCGGGTCCGCAACACCCTGCTGGCCACCGGGCCGGGCGTGGAGGCCAGCTACGACAAGATCCACCTCTACGACGCCTTCGGCTTCGCCGAGTCCGACACCGTGGAGGCCGGTGGCGAACCGGTGACGTTCGACGTCGACGGCGTCACTTTCGGCCTGGCGACCTGCTACGACGTGCGCTTCCCGGACCTGTTCACTGAGAACGCGGACCGCGGCGCCGTGGCCACGATCGTCTGCGCTTCCTGGGGTGCCGGGCCGGGCAAGGTCGATCAGTGGACCCTGCTGGCCCGGGCCCGCGCCGCGGATTCCACCAGTTTCGTCCTCGCCTGCGGCCAGGCGGACCCAACCAGCCAAGGGGTGCCCGTCAAGGGCTCGGCACCCACGGGCGTGGGACACTCCGCCGTCGTGTCCCCCTTCGGCGAGGTGCTGCGGGAACTCGACGCCGCGCCGGGCCTGCTGTTCGCGGATATTGACCCCGCCGTCGTCACCGACGCCCGCGCCAGGCTCCCGGTCCTCGCCAACCGCCACCGGTTCTAACCGACGCTCCCGCACGTATCGCGCCCCAAACGAAAACGCTCCCTCACGTCCGGCGGCTTAAACACGAACGCTCCCTCACTCGCAGTGCGGGAGCGTCCCAGTGGACGCCACCAAACATGCGGGAGCGTCCCAGTGGACGCCACCAAACATGC
>DASSXE010000297.1:0-2008 GCA_035704125.1 Arthrobacter sp. | reverse complement strand
CTGGCCGCTCAGGGAGCTCAGCAGCGTGGTTCCCTCTTCGCCCAGCATGATGGCCATGACCAGGGTGCTGGCCCGCTCCGGATCCTCCAGGCGCACGCCGTGCAGTTCGGCCAGGGAGGTGGCGAACAACGCGGTGGCTTCCAGGAACCCGGCCGTCGCGGCGGCGGAGAGCCCCAGCGCGGCCACGGTCCCGACGCCAGGGATGACGGCGGAGCCGCCCACCAGCGCGCCGCCGCCGGTGACGGCCATGAGGTAGTTGCGTTCCAGGATCGCGGCGAGCTGCGCCGCACTGGCGTGCGGGTGCTTCTTCTGCAACCGGCGCAGGTTCGCCAGGACCAGCGGGCGCTGGATTTCCACCGCACGCAGGAGCATGTTGTGAACGCCGGGCTTGGGCTTGCCGTCCGCGTCGAACATCGCGTTGTGGGCCGTCTTCTGGGCAATCTTCATTGCCGGGTTGCTGCGCTTGGCCATCATCGCCTCTCGGTAAACCATAAGGGTGCTGAACGTCGTCCAGTCTTAAGACTAGGCCACGCCCGGACCGCGCGGTCCGGAGTCGCGGCAACGGCCGCAGCCGGAGGTGCCGCCTCCGCCCGCGGCCGTTGCCACTTGCTCACTTTTGCGTACCGCTGCCGCTTAGCGCGGCGTGCGGATGAGCTTCTTGTTGACGAACTCGTCCATGCCGAAGCGGCCCAGTTCACGTCCGACGCCGGAGCGCTTGACGCCGCCGAAGGGCATGTCCGCCTGGGTCTGGGCGACCGAGTTGATGAACACCATTCCGGTGTCCAGCCGGTCCGCAACGTCCTGGGCCTTCGCGGTGTCGGCGCTGAAGACCGAACCGCCCAGCCCGTACGGGGAGCCGTTGGCCAGGTCGATGGCTTCCTCGACGCTGGCCACCTTGTAGATGACGGCGGCGGGGCCGAACAGTTCCTCGGAGAACGCGCGCATCTCCGGGGTGACATCGGTCAGGACGGTCGGCTCCACGTAGGCGCCTGGGCCATCGACGTGGTGGCCTCCGGTGCGGAGCGTGGCGCCCTTGTCCACGGCGTCCTGGATCTGCTCGACCAGGCCGTCCGCGGCGCTCTGCGAGGACAGCGGGCCGAACCGGGTGTCTTCCTGCTGGGGATCGCCGGGCTTGATCCTGGCCATCCGCTCGGTGAACTTCTCCACGAACGGCTCGTACAGGTCCTCCAGCACGATGAACCGCTTGGACGCGGTGCAGGCCTGGCCGGCGTTGCCCATCCGGCCGCCCACGGCAGCCTTGACGGTGGCATCCAGGTCATTGGAGTCCAGCACGATGAACGGGTCGCTGCCGCCGAGTTCCAGGACGTACTTCTTCAGGTTCCGTCCGGCAACCTCGGCCACGGCCGCACCGGCCCGCTCGCTGCCGGTCAGGGAGACACCCTGGACGCGCGGGTCCGCGATGACCTCGGCCACCTGGTCGTTGTCCAGGAAGAGATTGGTGTAGGCGCCCTGCGGCAGGCCGGCGTCGTGGAAGATCGCCTCGATGGCGAGCGCCGACTGCGGGCAGCTGCCGGCGTGCTTGAGCAGGATGGTGTTGCCCAGGACCAGGTTGGGGGCGGCGAACCGGGCCACCTGGTAGTAGGGGTAGTTCCACGGCATGATGCCCAGCAGGGGGCCGATCGGGGTGGAGCGCACGACGGCGTCGCCGCCGCCCTTAACGTCCAGGGGCTCATCCTTGAGGAATTCCGGGCCCTCGGTGGCGTAGTAGTCGTAGATCGAGGCGACCAACTGGACCTCGCCGCGGGCCTCGACCAGGGGCTTGCCCATCTCGGTGGCGATCAGGCGTGCCAGTTCATCCTGGCGTTCCCGGTACAGCTCGGCGACGCGGGCGATGACCTTGGTGCGGTCCTCTACCGGCGCCTTGCGCCACTCGAGGAAGGCCTGCTGCGCGGCTGCGAGCGCCGCCTCGACCTCGGCTGTGGTTGCGAGCGGAAATTCCTTTTCCGTCTCTCCGGTCGCGGGGTTCACTGTCTTGTAGTCAGTCATT
>DASSXE010000210.1:0-4421 GCA_035704125.1 Arthrobacter sp. | reverse complement strand
ATGTTCGGCGGCATGCAGAGCGCCGGGGAACTGCGCCTCGATCAGCCCGGCGCCGGTCAGCGAACGGTTGTCCATCACAAACCAGACAGCCTTCGTGAAGAGGTCCCGGGCGCCCAACTCCAAGGGCTCCTCACCAAGGATCTCGTTCGAAATCAGCGCCTTACGTTGGAAGGAGACCACCTGGGTGGTTACTTTTACGTCGCCGAAGTGCACCGCAACGTCACCCCACTGGGTGGTTCGTTGGGTCTCCAGTACCTCGATCTGGGTCACGTCCCGCGCCGTCGTGTAAAAGTCGGGGTTCGCCCGGCGAACCACCACGCAGTGCTCGCCCTCGTTCAGGTCCTCCACGACGTAGCTCTCGCCCTGATGGACATACACGGCACCGGTATGGGCCTGGTAGTGCGTCTGCGGTGAATCCATGGTCCCCAGCAGTGAACCGGTGTCGGCGTCGACGATGCTGACCGGCCCGCCGCCATCGGCCCGCAGGTTCACCATGGCCGCCGCGCTTTGCGGGTGGGTCCAGAACCAGCCGGCCGGTCGTTTCCGCAGGTAGCCCTGCTCCACCAACTGGTCCAGCAGTGATTCTGCGGTGGGCCCGAACAGGTCGATTTCCGCGGGGCCCAGGGGCAGTTCCGCCGCCGCGGCGCACAGGTGCGGGCCCAGCACGTAGGGATTCGATGGATCGAAGACCGTGGCCTCGACGGAAACGTCAAAGATCGCCTCGGGGTGGTTCACCAGATAGGTATCGAGCGGATCGTCGCTGGCCACAAACGCGGCGACGGCGTCCTGCCCGGCGCGTCCTGCCCGGCCGATCTGCTGGAACAGCGACGCCCGGGTGCCCGGCCAGCCGGCTACCAGGACGGCGTCAAGTCCGGAGATGTCGATGCCGAGCTCGAGGGCCGAGGTGCTGGAGACCCCCAGCAGCTCGCCGGAACGCAATGCCTTTTCCAGGGCGCGACGCTCCTCCGGCAAGTAGCCGGAGCGGTAGGCCGCCACCCGCTGCGGCAGGCTGGGGTCCACCTCGTCGAGGAGCCGCTTGGTGATCGAGGCGATTGTCTCGGCGCCGCGCCGCGACTTGATGAATGCGATGGTCCTGATCCGGGAGGAGACCAGGTTCGCCAGCAGGTCCGCGGTTTCGGCGACGGCTGTCCGGCGCTCCTTCGCCCCGTTTTCGCCGCGCAATTCGGTCAGCGCCGGTTCCCAGAATGCCACCGTGGTGGCGCCGTGCGGCGAGCAGTCCTCGGAGACCGCCTCGACCGGGGCGCCGATCAGCCGGCCGAAGGAGGTCCCGGGATCGGAGGCGGTGGCCGACGCGGCGATGAACACCGGCCCGGGCCGGCCGGAACCGGAGTTGTAGTAGGCGCAGATCCGGCGGAGCCGCCGCATCAGGTTGGCCACGTGGGAGCCGAAAACGCCGCGGTAGCTGTGGGCCTCGTCCACGATCACGTACCGGAGGCGGCGGAAGAACCGGGCCCACCAGGCGTGGTTCGGCAGGATTCCGAAGTGCAGCATGTCCGGGTTCGCCAGGATCACGTTGGCGTGGTCGCGGATCCAGCGACGGGATGCGGGGTCGGTGTCGCCGTCATAGGTCTCGGCGCGGACGGTGGGGAGGCCGAGTGACCGGATGGCGGCCAGCTGGTCCGCGGCCAGGGCTTTGGTGGGGGACAAGTAGAGAGTCACGGCGCCGTCGTCGTGGATTTTTCCGGGGTCGGCCCGCACCCGGAGCTCGGAGCGGTGCACGGCGTCGAGCGCCGGCAGTTGGTAGGCGAGGGACTTGCCGGAGGCGGTGCCGGTGGCGATCACCACGTGCCGTCCCTGGTGGGCGAGGTCCGCGGCCCTGACCTGGTGGCGGTACGGCTCGTGGATGCCGAGGGTGCCGTAGGCCTGAACGAGGTCGGGATGGGCCCACGCCGGCCAGGGATCGTTGACGGCTTCGCGGGCCGGGATGGTCCGTACGTGCCGCAGCTGTTCCGGGTCGGGGCCGCGGCCCAGCAACGGGATCAGGGACTCATGCGGATTCACTCCAACATTGTTTCACCCGGGCTCAAATCGTTGCCGGGCCTCACGCCAGGGACAGGTCTGCTCCCTCGTGGGAGGAAGAAAGCATCAGCACATGGCACACCGTCGTCCAGCCCAGGTGGGAGTACAGCTGCTGGCCGTCCAGCGATGCCAGCAGGAGACCGCTTTCCACGTCGTGCTCGAACGCCTGTGCCGCTAGCGCCCGCATGATGAAGCTGCCCAGGCCGCGCCGCTGGAACCCGGGTTCGGTCACGATCTTGTCGAAGACGGCGGTGTGGTCCGCCACGAACACCCGTCCGCTCGCCGCGACCTGGTCCCCGGCGTAGACCACCGCGTGATGGACGCCGTTCGCCGTTGTCGGAACCCAGCGCAGGTCGTCGTCCGGGAGCCAGGGGTCCTCCGCGTCCTGGGTCTCCATGTCCACGATCATCATGGTCTGCGACTCCGAGGTGAGGTTCAGCCCGTGCTGTGCGGCCAGCGAGCTGTAACGCTGCACGTCGTTGGTGAGGATCGTGAGAACACGGGCCGGGGCTTCGGCCGTCTTCGCGGCAAGTGCCGCGAACTCCTCATCGGAGGGATCATGGGCGAAATATTCCCACTCGCGGGTGGAGTCCGCCCGCAGCACCGCGGGGAAGCGGCCCTCCCTGCGGGTCTCGTAAGCGCGGCAGCCGGCCCATCCGGCGACCCAGATCTCAAGGAGGTGGGTGGTGTCCTCAACCATGGCGTCAAGACTCATGGGATGAGCGTATTCCAGCCCCGTCCCCAGCAACAGGGGGCCGGTCGGGTGCGGGCGCTTGCTTACCCAATTGTGACCCGGGTGTCATACGGGCGGCCCGGGCAATAGGACCCGCGCACCGCGATCGGCGCCCCTGTGGGACCGGTACGCACGGCCCAGCACGCGCGGCCCGGCACGCACGGCCCGGCGCGCGCAGCCCAGTACGCTTAAAGGCGTGGCTTTGAACAAGATCGTCCTCTTTTACGGCTTTACCCCGATCCCAGACCCGGAGGCCGTCCGGCTCTGGCAACGCGCCCTCTGCGAAAAGCACGGCCTGACCGGGCGCATCATCATCTCCCAAGATGGCATCAACGCCACCGTGGGCGGCGAGATCGGGGCGGTCAAGCAGTACGTCAAGACCACCCGCGAGTATCCGGGCTTCCGCGGCATCGACGTGAAATGGTCCGACGGCGGCGCCGAGGACTTTCCCCGGCTGAGCGTGAAGGTCCGGGACGAGATCGTTTCCTTCGGTGCGCCGGGCGAACTCAAGGTGACCGGCGACGGCGTCGTCGGCGGCGGCACGCACCTGGCCCCCGAGGAACTCCACCGGCTCGTCGAGGCCAAGAAGCAGGCCGGGGATGAGGTGGTCTTCTTCGACGGGCGCAACGGGTTCGAGGCGGAAATCGGCCGGTTCAAGGATGCCGTGGTCCCGGACGTTGCAACCACCCACGATTTCATCCGGGAACTGGACTCCGGCAAGTACGACGCGCTCAAGGACAAACCTGTGGTGACGTACTGCACGGGCGGGATCCGCTGCGAGGTGCTCTCCAGCCTGATGGTCAACCGCGGTTTCAAGGAGGTCTACCAGCTCGACGGCGGGATCGTCCGTTACGGGGAGGCGTTCAAGGACCGCGGGCTCTGGGAGGGGTCCCTTTACGTCTTCGACAAGCGCATGCACCTGGAGTTCAGCGAAGAGGCCAAGACCATCGGCCGGTGCGTCCGGTGCGCGGCGCCCACCAGCAAATTCGAGAACTGCTCCAACCCCAGCTGCCGCACCCTGACGCTGTACTGCGCGGACTGCGCCTCGGACCCGGCCACCCTGCGCTGCCCGGACGGCTGCAGCGCCTAGGAAAAGCCGCCGGCTCAGAGGCGGCTGACGCGGTAGGCGAAATCTGCCGGCGCCAGCGACTCGATCCGCACGGTCAGCACGGCGTCCGACGCCAGCTGCACCACATTGACCCGGGAGGAACCGCAGCGCAGGCTCAAATCGATGAGGACGCTCTCCTTGTCGCTTATGGTGAAGGACACCCTCCGGGTGCTGCGGCAGGCCAGGGTGAGGGCGTACGTCCCGCCGGGCAACTGCCGGGTGGTTTCGGTACGGACCGCGCCGCCGTCCAGCAGGCCGGACCCGAGGTGGAAGACCTGGCCCGCCGTCTCGGGCAGGACCTCCGCCACCCAGGCGTCCAGCTCCGCCCCGGCCACCGGGCGGTCCAGGGCCGGGTCCCGGGGGAGCGCCGCGTCGGTGGGGGACGGGGTGGGGCTCACAGCGTCGGCGGGGGCGCCATCCCCGTACTGGTATTCGCAGGCGCCCAGCCCGCACACCAGAGAGGCGGCAAACGCGACGGCGGCAACGGCACGCGTCCGCCGCAGCAACAATGCCAACGCGGTGGGCATACTTCGACTTTAG
>DASSXE010000131.1:0-6548 GCA_035704125.1 Arthrobacter sp. | reverse complement strand
GCCGCCTCCATGGGCCAGTTCCTGCTCTCCTCCGGCACCAAGGGTAAGCGTTACGCCACCCCGAACGCCCGCATCCTGATGCACCAGCCCTCCGGCGGCATCGGCGGCACCGCCTCGGACATCAAGATCCAGGCCGAGCTGATTCTGCACATGAAGAAGGTCATGGCCGAGCTGACGGCCGAGCAGACCGGCCAGAGCGTGGAGACCATCCTCAAGGACAACGACCGCGACAAGTGGTTCACGGCGACCGAAGCCCTCGACTACGGCTTCTTCGACAAGATCGCGGCGCACGCCGGATCCGTGGCCGGCGGCGGCGGAACCAACGCCGACACCGAAAACTAACCGGCACGCAGACAGAACCGACTCCAGGAGCAATGAACATGAACTACAACTTCGGATCGACTGCCGGCAACCTGCCCAGCAGCCGCTACGTGCTGCCGCAGTTTGAAGAGCGCACCCCTTACGGCTTCAAGCGCCAGGATCCCTACACCAAGCTCTTCGAGGACCGCATCATCTTCCTCGGGGTCCAGGTCGACGACGCCTCCGCCGACGACGTCATGGCCCAGCTGTTGGTCCTCGAATCGACGGACCCGGACCGCGACATCACGCTCTACATCAACTCCCCGGGCGGTTCCTTTACCGCCATGACGGCGATCTACGACACCATGCAGTACATCCGTCCGGAAATCCAGACGGTCTGCCTGGGCCAGGCCGCCAGCGCCGCCGCCGTGCTCCTCGCCGCCGGTACCCCCGGCAAGCGCCTTGCCCTGCCGAACGCCCGCGTCCTGATCCACCAGCCGGCCCTCTCGGGCGGCCAGGGCGGACAGGCCTCGGACCTCGAAATCCAGGCTGCCGAGGTCATGCGGATGCGCTCATGGCTGGAGGACACGCTGGCCAAGCACTCCGGCCGCACCTCCGAGCAGGTCAACAACGACATCGAGCGGGACAAGATCCTCACGGCCGCCGAAGCCATGAGCTACGGCCTGATCGACCAGGTCCTCGACTCGCGCAAGATCAAGCCGCAGGCGCTGACCAAGTAGCGGTGGCAACGCAACAGCAGTAATCCGACGCCGGTTCGGCCCAGTGGAAATGGGCCGCACCGGCGTCTTCTTTCCACCCAACAGGCCTAAAGTGACCTACAGTGGAAGATGTCACGGCCAGCACCCCGCGGGGGACAACCGTAATTTCACAATGGGTGCCATGCTGCACTGGAGCACGACTCAGGCAGCAAGATACAAAGGGGTTCACATATGGCTCGGATTGGCGAGAGCACCGATCTGCTGAAGTGCTCATTCTGCGGAAAGAGCCAGAAGCAGGTCCGCAAGCTCATTGCCGGGCCCGGCGTCTACATCTGCGACGAGTGCATTGAACTCTGCAACGAGATCATTGAAGAAGAACTCGCCGAAGTAGCAGACCTCGGCAGCTTTGAACTGCCCAAGCCCCGCGAGATTTTCGACTTCCTGCAGGAATACGTGATCGGCCAGGAGCCCGCCAAGCGGTCCCTCGCCGTCGCCGTCTACAACCACTACAAGCGGATCCAGGCCGGCCACGCCCCGAAGAGCGGCAGCCTGGCCGAAGGCGTCCACCACGACGACGTCGAGATCGCCAAGTCGAACATCCTGCTGATCGGCCCCACCGGCTGCGGCAAAACCTACCTGGCCCAGACCCTGGCCCGACGCCTGAACGTTCCGTTCGCCGTCGCCGACGCCACCGCACTCACCGAAGCCGGCTACGTGGGCGAGGACGTCGAGAACATCCTGCTCAAGCTCATCCAGGCCGCCGACTACGACGTCAAGAAGGCCGAGCAGGGCATCATCTACATCGACGAGATCGACAAGATCTCGCGCAAGAGCGAGAACCCCTCCATTACCCGGGATGTCTCCGGCGAGGGCGTGCAGCAGGCGCTGCTGAAGATCCTCGAGGGCACCGTCGCCTCGGTACCGCCGCAGGGCGGCCGCAAGCACCCGCACCAGGAGTTCATCCAGATCGACACCACGAACGTGCTCTTCATCGTGGCGGGCGCCTTTGCCGGCCTCGAGGAGATCATCGGTTCGCGGTCCGGCCGGAAGGGCATCGGCTTCGGCGCGCCCCTGAACGAGGTCAAGGACAACGCCGACTCCTACGGCGAGGTGATGCCGGAGGACCTGCTGAAGTTCGGCCTCATCCCCGAATTCATCGGCCGCCTGCCCGTCATCACCACCGTCTCCAACCTGGACCGGCCGGCACTGATCCAGATCCTGTCCACCCCGAAGAACGCCCTGGTCAAGCAGTACCAGAAGATGTTCCAGCTCGACGGTGTGGAGCTGGTTTTCGAGGACGAGGCGCTGGACATGATTGCGGACCAGGCCCTGGAGCGCGGAACCGGGGCCCGGGGCCTGCGGGCCATTATGGAGGAGGTCCTGCTGCCGGTGATGTTCGACCTGCCAAGCCGCGACGACGTCGCGACCGTGGTGATCACCGAGGACGTGGTGGCGAAGAAGGCCGAGCCGACCATGATTCCGCACGACGTCAAGCGCCGTAAATCTGCCTGATCCGGGCCGCAGTCCGGAATAAAGCCGCCGGGAATGCCGCTGTGCCTTCCAAAGCCTGTTAGCTGCCTAAGGAGAATCAACGTGCCTGAAAACACCACGAACAAAGCCGACTTCTGGTTCGACCCCATGTGCCCCTTCGCCTGGGTGACCTCGCGGTGGATCTCGGAAGTCGAAGAGGTCCGGGAGATCAAGACCGAATGGCACGTCATGAGTCTGGCCGTCCTGAACGAGGGCCGCGACGAACTGCCGGCCGAGTACAAGGAGTTCCTGGTCAAGGCCTGGGCGCCCGTGCGGGTGATCGTTGCCGCCGCCCAGAAGCACGGCGAGCAGTACATCAAGCCGCTCTATGACGCCATGGGCACCAAGATCCACAACGAGGGCAACAAGGACATCGCCGAGGTCATCGCGAAGTCGCTCTCCGAGGTGGGACTTCCGGCGGAGCTTGCGGCCGCCGGCGAGAGCGATGAGTTCGATGCGCAGCTGCGTTCCAGCCACGAAGCCGGCATCTCGCTGGTGGGCCAGGACGTCGGCACCCCGGTGGTGGCGGTCAACGGCACGGCCTTCTTCGGCCCGGTCCTGACGCGCATTCCGCGCGGCGAGGATGCCGGCAAGCTGTGGGATGCCACGGTGACCCTCGCCTCCTTCCCCTCCTTCTTCGAGCTCAAGCGCAGCCGCACCGAGAGCCCGGTCTTCGACTAGGTTCCGGCCGCTGGCGCACCTCCCGGGGCACCGGATGAACTACTCCTTTGTAGTTCCTCCGGTGCCCTTGTGTATCCCGGGAGACGGGAGAACAATAGACAGTACCCACCCCGAAAGAGGTGGGACGCAGGAACCGAAGATTCAGTGACACTCATCCGACGCAGCCTTCGGCAAAGTCAGATGATGGCTACCAGTGACGAGGTAGGAAGACCTGGAATTCCAAGGATCCCGCCAGATTGCCCAAGACGTCACGCGGCAATCGAAAAAGTCGAAGCCCCACCAACCGCAAAAAGCTGATGGGGCTTCCCCTTTGCCCCGAATTGTTTGCCTGAATCATTTGCCGCCCCGGGAGAAGCAGAGCGGGCCATGAGTACGGAGCCCATCGCGGACTACGCGTTGCTGTCGGACTGCCGGTCCGCGGCGCTGGTCAGCGCGTCGGGCTCCGTGGACTGGCTGTGCTTCCCACGGTTCGACAGCCCCTCGGTCTTCGGCCGCCTCCTCGGCGACGCCGCCGGATACTGGAGCATCCGGCCCCTCGGCGGCCTCTCAAGCACCCGGCGGTACCGCGGCCCCTCCATGGTCCTGGAAACCCGGCATGTTACCCGCGGCGGAGGGCTCACCGTCACGGACGCGCTGGTCCTGGGCAGCGGCCGGCGGGGCCACGACCTCGGCCAGGCCTCGCCCGGGACCCTGCTGCGATGGCTGACGTGCACCCGGGGGACCGTCGACGTCGAGCTCCGCTTCGCCCCGCGGCCCGGCTACGGGCTGCTCGACCCCCGGATGCAGAACGTTCCGGGCGGGCTGCTGGTCCGGGCCGGAACGGAGGTGCTGTCCCTGTCCGCTCCGGTACCCCTCGACGTGACAGACGGCACGGCGGCTGCCGTCCTCCACCTCGGGGCCGGCCAAACGGCGGGATTCGCCCTGCACCGCCCGCGCGGATCGGGGGAGGACCCGGTCTTCTGGGACCAGGCGGAGATGGCGCGCCGGCTGGCGGACACGCTGGAGGGCTGGACCAGCTGGTCCGAAATCCATCAGACCTACCGGGGCCCCTGGCAGGACTTGGTGGCCGGCAGCGGCAGGGTCCTGCAAGCGCTGAGCTATTACCCGTCCGGGGCGATCGTGGCGGCCCCGACCACCTCGCTGCCGGAGGTCGCCGGCGGCACCCGCAACTGGGACTACCGGTACACCTGGGTCCGGGACGCCAGCATGACGCTGCAGGCGCTCTGGGTGGCGGCGTGCCCGGACGAGGCGGGCACGTTCTTCCAGTTCCTCGCCACGGCCGCGGCCAGCCAGCTCTCCGCCGGGGAAGACCTCCAGATCATGTACGGCATCGGCGGCGAACGGGATCTGCCGGAGCGGGTGCTCAGCCACCTGCCGGGCTGGCGCGCCAGCGCCCCGGTACGGATCGGCAACGGCGCGTGGAACCAGCGCCAGCTCGACGTGTACGGGGAGCTGCTGGACGCGGCCGCCACCATGCGCGGCTCCGTGGCGGAGCTGGCGCCGGAAGCCCTGCGCTTCCTGGCCGACGCGGCCGACGTCGCCGTGGCCCGCTGGCGGAATCCGGACCAGGGCATCTGGGAAGTCCGCGGCGAACCCCGGCACTACCTGTACTCGAAGTTGATGTGCTGGGTGGCGGTGGATCGAGCGATCGGCCTCGCGGAGGTGTTGCAGGCAGGGGACCGGGTGCCGCGCTGGACGGCGGCCCGCGAGGAGATCCGGGAGTCGATCTGCGCCCATGGCTGGAACGAGGAAGCCGGCGCGTACACCCAGTCCTACGGCGCGCGGCAGCTCGACGCCTCGGCGCTCATGCTGGGAATTGTCGGTTTTTTGCCGGGCACCGACCCGCGGTTCCTGGCCACCGTGGACGCGGTGGAACAGCGGCTGACGGACGGCCGCGGGCTGGTCTACCGCTACCACGCCGACGACGGCCTCCCCGGCGAGGAGGGCGCCTTCCTGCTGTGCACCTTCTGGCTGGCCCAGGCCCTCGCCCTCGCCGGGCTGACGGACCGTGCCCGGGCCGTCTTCGAACGTGCCGCCGGATACGCGACGGGCCTGGGGCTGATGGCGGAGGAGGTCGCGCCGGACAGCCGCGAACTGCTGGGCAACTTCCCGCAGGCGTTCAGCCATATCGGGCTGGTCAACGCGGCCTGGGCCATCGGCGAGGCGGAGCGGCGTGCCGCGGAGGACGCAGCACGGGGCCGGCACGACGGCCAGTGGCGGGAACAAGCGCCGCTCTGACGCGGTTGGCGTTTACGCAAGCACTATCTACCTGCAAGCATTGGAGCGCCATGCCGATCACCGCCCACCTGGACCTCAATCTCAAAGCCGAGGCCGTTCCCTCCGCGCCGTCCGTCCTGCGCGAGACCCTTGCGGACACCCGTGCCTTCGACGGATGCCTCGGCGTCGATGTCCTGGTCGACCAGGACAACCCCGCGCACATTCTCGTGGTGGAACGCTGGGCGTCCATGGACCACGACGCCGCCTACCGGGCCTGGCGTGCCACCGACGAGGGCAGGAGCGGGCTGGGCGCGCTGCTGGCCGCCGCGCCGGTCCTGACGCACTTCGAGACGTCGTTCGAAAGCTAGGACCCCGAACGCAGCAAGGGCCCCTGCCCGGCGAAAGCCGGGCGGGGGCCCTTGCTGGTGGTGCGGCCCGTGGTTAGGCGGTGGGGGCATCCGCAGGGGCGAGCACGACGTCGCCGACGGTCAGGTCGCCCTCGCCCGCGACAAGGGTGATCCCGCGGGCGTTCGCGGCGGCCTTGAGGTCCCCGAGACCGGCCTGCAGCTGCAGCGTCAGCGACCCGGAGGCCGTGATGGTCGCGGAGAGCACCTCGGTGCGCTGCTTGACCTTGGCCTCGGACTTGGCCTTGCGGATGCCGCCGAGGGCCGCGCCCACGGTGGCCAGCAGGGTGGTGTCGCCGTCGACCTGCACGGCGGCCGGCCACTGCGCACGGTGCACCGACCCGGTCCGCCACCAGCCCCAGACTTCCTCCGTCGCGAACGGCAGGAACGGGGCGAAGAGCCGCAGCAGGGTGTCCAGGCTGGTCGCCAGGGCTGCCAGCACCGAGGCCTGCTGCTCATCGCCGGCGGCGCCGTAGGCGCGGTCCTTGATCAGCTCCACGTAGTCGTCGGTGAAGTGCCAGAAGAAGCTCTCGGTGATCTGCAGCGCCCGGGCGTAGTCGTAGGCCTCGAATGCCTTGGTGGCCTGGGTGACGACGTCGGAAAGCTGCGCCAGGACGGCGCGGTCCAAGGGATTGATCAAGGGCCCCGACGCGGGCGCCTTTTCCGCGTTGGGTCGATCAATCCCGGGGTTGGTCAG
>DASSXE010000082.1:0-3883 GCA_035704125.1 Arthrobacter sp. | reverse complement strand
TGGACGTTGTGGACGATCTGCTTGCGGACGTAGACGGGCGGCCCGTAGTGCTCAAGAGCCTTCTCCACGGCGATGACGGCACGGTCGACGCCGGCGCAGTAGCCGCGCGGGGCGGCGAGCAGGACCTTCTTCATTCCGGTCACGGGCGCCGCTGCCAGGACTTCCTCCGGCGAACGCCGCCGGCGCGGAACGGAAGGCATCGGAATCGAAACAGCGGTGGAAGTCATGCCCCCAATCCTACCGGTGTTCGTTATGGCCGGGCGTTGGGCGCGTGCCGGCGGGGAGTGACGATGCGGAGCACGATGCCGGCGGCCAGCAGGACCGCTCCGGCGATCAGCGCCGCAACGATCCACTGTCCGAAGTTCGCGGTGGACGCGTCCACAAATTCACGTTTGAAGATCCCGGCCACGTCGTTACCGTCCGACGTGCCCAGCACGGCACGGCCCGCAGCGTCGGAACCCAGCTTCCATATCGCCGCCAGGATGAGTGCGCCGAGACCGATGCCGGAGAGGACCGTCCACTTCCTGCGGGCCGCCACCAAGGCCAGCAGGAAAGCGATGGCCGCGCCCACCGCCACGGCAGTCCCCATCGGTGCGTACGCGGAGACGCGTTCGATCATCTGGCGTTGATCGGTCTGGCCGATGTTGATCCGCACGGTGTCCGGCGCCTTCAGGGACAGCGGCAACGGTGAGGACTCGGTGATCCGCTTGACCACCAGGCCGACGAGCGGTGCGACGTCCAGGGTCAGCGAGGTCGCCCCGTCCACCTCAGGCGGGAGGGTCCGCGGATCTGCGAAGCTCAGCCGGTGGCTCCTCCGCAGGGTTTCTGCCCACGCGTCCGAGTAGCCGGGGGTAGAAGTAAGCGACTTCGCTGCATCCGCCAGAATCGGCTTGACCAGGTTCGCGAGCGCGTCGGGAAGCTGCTGTTGCCCGGTTCCGATGTTGTTCACGGCGGCCGCGGCCAGCCGCTGCTGGAAGACGGGGTCTTTGCCCAGCGGTGCGGTGAGGGCAACGAAGCCGTCCTCCTGCACGATGTTGCGTTCCACCCACATGGCGGGGACGGCGACGGCCGCCATGGCAAGGCCGATCAGCACGGCGATGGCCGAGACAAAAGTGCGCACGAAAGTCTCCTGAAGGGTTGGGAGTAGTGCCATCCTACGGTGGGCGTCCGGCGGACCGGAAAAGCCCGGCGCAAAAGGTCAGCCGCTGCTGGTAATGCTATGGATAGAGTTGAAGCAGTCCCCCAGCCGCCTTCTTGTCCAGAGCCACTCCACCGAAGGACCCCGCACCCATGCACCTGGCACCCGCAGCAGACGGCCACCGACATGTCTGAGGAAACCGCCGCAGCCACGACGCTGCCGTCCACCGCTGCCGGCACCAGCCCGGACAACCCCTGGCCGTTGCAGCTGCTCTCGCAGAAGCTCAAGGTCTACATTGACCGCGCGCCGTCGGCCTGGGTGGAGGGGCAGGTCATCGAACTGAACCGCCGCGGCAACAACGCCTACCTGACCCTCCGGGACATCGACGCCGAAATCTCCCTCCCGGCATCGGTGTGGACCAGCGTGCTGGACCGCCAGGCGACGCCGCTGGAACGCGGCTCCCGGGTGGTGGCGCTGATCAAGGCCGAATTCTGGCTGAAGACCGGTCGCCTGAACATGTCCGTCAAGGACATCCGGCCGGTAGGCCTCGGTGACCTGCTGGCCCGGATCGAGCGGCTCCGCCAGGCCCTGGCGGCGGAGGGTCTCTTCGCGGAGTCCCGGAAGAAGCGGCTGCCCCTCCTCCCCCACCGGATCGGCCTGATCACCGGGCGTGACTCGGATGCCAAAAAAGACGTGCTCCGGAATGCGGCCTTGCGCTGGCCCGCCGTCGAATTCGAAATCCGGGAAGTAGCCGTCCAGGGCAACACCGCCGTGGCCCAGATCCTGGGCGCACTGCGGGAACTGGACGCCGCGCCCGAGGTGGACGTCATCGTCATCGCCCGTGGCGGCGGTGCCCTGGAGGACCTGCTGCCGTTCAGCAGCGAGGAACTCATCCGGGCGGTGGCCGCCGCGGTGACGCCGGTGGTCAGCGCGATCGGACATGAGGCGGACCGGCCCATTCTGGACGACGTCGCTGACCTCCGCGCTTCCACCCCCACGGATGCCGCCAAGCGGATCGTCCCCGACGTCGTCGAGGAACTCGCCAGGGTCCGGCAGGCCCGCGACCAGGTGCGGCGCGGCGTCGGGCGGCTGGTGGACCGCGAAGCCGACCGTCTGGCCTCGCTCCGTTCCCGGCCCGTCCTGTCGGCCCCCGAGGGCATGATCACGGCGCGGCACGACGACGTCGAACGGCTCAAGAACCGCTCGCACGCGGCGATCAACACCGCCATGGTCCGGGCGGCCGACCAGCTGGTGCACCTGAGGGCCCAGATCCGCGCGTTGTCTCCGCAGAAAACGCTGGACCGCGGCTACGCCGTCGTACAGCTCGATGACGGGAACACCATCCCCGGCACCCGCCATGCGGTCGTCCAGACCCCGGAACAGGCCCCGGACGGAACCGCCCTCACCATCCGGGTGGCCGGAGGACGGTTCAGGGCCCGCTCCACCGGCGGCGGCGAACCGGCCGGCGACTGACCGGCGGCGGACGAACTGCCCGGCAACACCATTGAAACCTCCCGGACCCGCGGCAGCGGGCCGGCCCCGGAACCACGCAAGGAGCGACACCATGGCAGCGGATAACGCAGCAAACGCAACGCAGCACACGGACATTGAGGCCCTCAGCTACGAGGAGGCCCGCGAACAACTCGTCGCCGTGGTGGGCAGGCTAGAGGCCGGCGGTGCCAGCCTCGAGGAGTCGCTGGCCCTTTGGGAGCGCGGTGAGGCACTGGCAAAGCGTTGCGAGCAGTGGCTCGAAGGGGCCCGCAAGCGGCTCGCCGCCGCCAAGGACCACGCCGCGCAGGAGGGCTAGGAGCGCCTCACCAGCTCACGTTCCATGTCGACGTCGATCTCCGGCGCCGGCCATTCCAGCGCCAACGACTCCAACGCGTCCAGCAGCAACTGCTGAACGGCAATCCGCGCATACCATTTCTTGTTCGCCGGAACCACGTGCCAGGGGGCGTGTTCGGAGCTGGTCTGTTCGAAGGCGGCCTGGTACGCGGCCATGTAGTCCTCCCAGAAGGCACGCTCCTTGAGGTCGTTCCCGCTGTACTTCCATTGCTTTGCCGGGTCCTCCAGCCGGGCCAGCAGGCGTTCCTGCTGCTCGTCACGGCTGATGTGCAGCATCACCTTGACGATCTTGGTGCCGGCCGCCGTCTGCCGCGCCTCAAACTCGTTGATGGCCCGGTAGCGTCGGTCCAGTTCCTCAGCGTCGGCCCAGCGGTGCACGCGGTGGATCAGAACGTCCTCGTAGTGCGAGCGGTCGAAGACGCCCACCATGCCGGCGGCCGGGACTTCCTTTTCAATCCGCCAGAGGAAGTCGTAGGACTGTTCCTCCGGTGTGGGGGCCTTGAACGACTTGAGCTGGACGCCCTGCGGATTCATCTGGCCCATGACATGGTTGACGATTCCGCCCTTGCCCGCGGTATCCATCGCCTGCAGCACCAGCAGGACGCGCTTCTTGCCGCCGGTGCGTGACTCCGCGAAAAGCTGCTCCTGCAGTTGCGTGAGCTTGCCGTCGAGTTCGCTGAGCAGCTTCTCGCCGGCGGCCTTGTCGCCGCCGTAGCCGGGGGTGGCTCCCGGGTCGACGTCCTGGAGGCTGAACTTCTTGCCTGCCTTCAGGATGTCGGCGGGGTGGTCGTCGAAGTTCACGGCGTCTGCCATCAAAGCCTCATTCCGGTCCGGGCAGCCCGCCGCCGTGACGAATGTCCGGCGGCGCTGCTGTCCCGAATCCTAGTTGCCCTTGTACCG
>DASSXE010000076.1:0-3950 GCA_035704125.1 Arthrobacter sp. | reverse complement strand
AACAAACGGGTTTGGGGCCAGAACTTCCCACGCCGGTGTGCACATAGGAGTGAACATGAGACGTCGTATTATTTCGTTGCTGGCGGCTGCGTCCGTCCTGGCCCTTTCGGCCTGCGGCAGCGGGTCGCCCAGCTCGACGGGCGGCGGGAGCGCCTCCGGAGGCGCCGCGGGCGGCGGCGACCTGACCAAGGTCAGCGTCGGCGTCATTCCGATCGTGGACTGTGCCCCGATCTACCTGGGCAACAAGCAGGGCTTCTTCAAGGACGAAGGACTCCAGCTGGACATCCAGACCGCCACAGGCGGCGCGGCGATCGTTCCCGGCGTCGTCAGCGGCAGCTTCGACTTCGCCTTCTCCAACCTGATCTCGGTGATGGTGGCCAAGGATAAGGGCCTTGACCTGAAGTTCGTGGCCAACGGCGCATCGACCACCGGCGAGAAGGGCAAGGACTTCGGCGGCGTCGTCGTCCCGGCCGGTTCCAAGATCCAGTCCCCGAAGGACCTGGCCGGAAAGACCGTCTCGGTCAACAACCTCTCCAACATCGGTGACACCACCATCAAGTCCGTCATCGAAAAGGACGGCGGGAATGCCGCGGATGTGAAATTCGTCGAGGTGGCCTTCCCGGATGCCCCGGCGGCGCTGGCCAACAAGCAGGTCGATGCGGCGTGGATCCTTGAGCCCTTCCTGTCCAAGGCCGTGGCGGACGGCGGCAAGGTTATCTCCTCCAACTACGTGGACATGAGCCCTGAGCTGGACATCGCCGGCTACTTCACCAAGGCGGACACCATCAAGGGCAAGGCCGAGCTGACGCAGAAGTTCACCCGGGCCATGAACAAGTCCCTCGAATATGCCCAGGCGCACCCGCAGGAAGTCCGCGACATCGTGGGCACCTACACCAAGATCGACGAAGCCACCCGGGCCAAGATGATCCTGCCCCGCTACCGTGTGGACTTCAACAAGGATGCCTTCAAGACCCTGGGTGATGCTGCCGCCAAGTACGGCACGCTGACCAAGGCACCGAACGCGGGCGACCTGCTCCCGTGAGTTCCGACGCTCTGGTCTCCGGCGGTTCCGCCTCCCGCGCGGGGCGGAACCGACGTGCCGGCCGCATCAGACCCTCCCAACGGCTCCTCGGCCTGGCCGGGATCGTAGGATTCCTGGCCACCTGGGAACTGATTCCCCGGCTGGGCATCGTCGATGCCCGCTACCTCCCGCCCGCCAGCGAGGTCATCCTGGCCCTGGTCCGCGACGTCGGCCTGACCGCCTTCTGGATCTCGGTCGGGGAAACCATGAAGGCCTGGTTCCTTGGCCTCATCATTGCCGTCGCCCTGGCCGTGCTGCTGGGCTTCATCATCGGCTCCAGCGATTTCCTGCGCAAGGCAACCAACTCCACGGTTGAATTCCTGCGTCCCATCCCGTCGGTGGCCCTAATTCCGCTGGCCGTGCTGCTCTTCGGCGTGAAGCTCGAATCGTCCCTGATGCTGATCACCTATGCCGCCTTCTGGCAGGTCCTGATCCAGGTTCTCTACGGGGTGGCCGACGTCGACATGGTCGCCAACAACACCGCCAAGACCTATGGCCTGGGCAGGCTGGCAAGGATCCGCTACGTCGTGTTCCCCACCGCGCTGCCCTACCTGATGACCGGCGTCCGGCTCGCCGCCACGGTGGCGCTGGTCCTGGCCATCACGGCCGAACTCGTCATCGGCTCTCCGGGCCTGGGCCGGGAAATCGCCCTCGCCCAGTCCGGCGGCGCCATCTCCGGCATGTACGCCCTGGTGCTCGCCACCGGCCTGATCGGCGTCCTGATCAACACCCTGATGCGGCTGATCGAGAAGAAGACGCTCTCCTGGCACTCCTCCGTCCGGTCCGAGGTGATCGTATGAAAGCCCTGAAAACCGCCGGTTACGTGCTCGCACTGCCGGTCCTTTTGGTCCTGCTCTGGTGGGCCTCCACCCTGGGGGCGGTTAATTTCTTCGTCCCCACCCCGGCGGCCCTGGTCGAAAAGTTCGGCCAGGTGTGGTTCGGCCAGCGTTTCTTCTCCGACGTGCTGCCCAGCATCGGACGGCTCCTGGCCGGAGTTGTCGCCGCGATCGTGATCGGCGTCGCGGGCGGCGTCCTCATCGGCTCGGTCCGGTGGCTGCGCGCGCTGCTGGAACCGGTGCTGGAGTTCTTCCGCGCCATCCCGCCGCCGGTGCTGGTGCCGGTGCTGATGCTGCTGATGGGCATCACCGACTCCATGAAGATCGCGGTCATCATCTCCGGCTGCGTCTGGCCGGTCCTGCTGAACACCATCGAGGGGGTCCGCGCCGTCGACGGTGTCCTCTCCGACTCCGCCCACACCTACGGCATTTCCGGCTGGGCGCGGGTCCGCTACCTGGTGCTGCCGTCGGCCAGCCCGCAGATCCTGGCTGGCGTGCGCCAGTCACTCTCGCTCGGGCTGATCCTGATGGTCATCTCCGAGATGTTCGCCTCGTCCTCGGGGCTCGGTTTCACCATCGTCCAGTTCCAGCGCTCCTTCGCCATCCCGGAAATGTGGTCCGGCATCGTGGTGCTGGGCCTGCTGGGCGTGGCCATGTCGTTTATCTTCCAGTGGGCCGAACGCAGCATCCTGCGCTGGTACCACGGCCAGAAAGAGGTAGAAAATGCAGCCTGACCCCACCCCGGCGCCAGCCGGGAAAGCACAGCCAGCCGGGAAAGCACAGCCGGCCGGGACGGCACAGCCGGACGCCATGCTCTCCGTCCGCGGGCTGAAGAAGGTCTACCAGACCGACGGCGGCGACATCGAGGCCGTCCGCAACCTCACCTTCGACCTGCGCGCCGGCGAACTGGCCTGCCTGGTGGGCCCCTCGGGATCGGGCAAGACCACGCTCCTGAAGTGCATCTCCGGACTGATGGCCCCCACCGAGGGAGAGGTCCTGCTGGCCGGCAAGCGGGTCTCCGGGCCGCCGAAGAAGATGGCGGTGGTGTTCCAGGAGTACGGCCGCTCGCTGTTTCCCTGGATGCGCGTCCGGGACAACGTCGAGCTGCCGCTGAAGAACCAGGGCGTGCCCAAGGCCGAACGCGACCGGCTGGTGGACGAGGCACTGGAGGCCGTCGGCCTGGCGCACGTGCCGCGCTCCTACCCGTGGCAGCTCTCCGGCGGCATGCAGCAGCGCGTGGCGATCGCCCGTGCCATCGCGTACCAGCCCGAGGTCCTGCTGATGGATGAACCGTTCGCCGCGGTGGACGCCCAGACCCGGGCGGACCTGGAGGACCTGATCCGCACGATCTGGAAGAAGTTCGGCGTGACCGTCCTCTTCGTCACGCACGACATCGACGAATCGGTTTATCTCGGCGAACGGGTCATCATTCTCTCCAGCTCGCCGACGGTGGTCCAGGAAGACATCCTGATCGACCTCCCGGTCGAGCGCGACCAGCTGGAGACCCGGTCCCTGCCGCGTTTCACCGAACTCCGGCACCACGTGTACGAGCAGATCCAGCTGGCCAAGAAGGGCCACCGGCCGGCGGCCGCAGGGTCGGCACCGGCCGAGCCGGTGGAGCGCCCGGCCGTCCGGTAACTCAGGGAAGAACACGAAAGCGCCCCGCTGCGGAAGATCCGCGGCGGGGCGCTTTCGATTGACCGTTGGTGACGCTTAGGCCAGCTTGTTGGCTGCCTGGGCGTCGGACGGGTTGGCGGCACCGAGGCTGGCGCGCAGCTTGGCGCCGAGCTCGGCGTCGACGTTCGTCCAGTACTGGATGGCGCGCTCCTTGATGTCGGCGCTCTTCACACCGCCGACAGCGGCGGTGATGGTCTCCAGGAACCGGGCCTTGGCGGCGTCGTCGTAGACCTCGCGGTACATCGTACCGGCCTGGCCGAAGTCGTCGTCCTCGGCGTGCAGGGAGTGCGCGGACAGGGTCAGGGCGCCGTCGTTCTCCCAGCCGCCGGCCGGGTTCTGCGGCTCAACGGCGGCCG
>DASSXE010000499.1:0-2549 GCA_035704125.1 Arthrobacter sp. | reverse complement strand
TCCGAGGGCGAGGTCCTGTTCCTCGATGAGATCCACCGCATGTCCCGGCCGGCCGAAGAGATGCTCTACATGGCCATGGAGGACTTCCGCGTGGACATCGTGGTGGGCAAGGGCGCCGGGGCTACGGCGATCCCGCTGGAGCTGCCGCCGTTCACGCTGGTCGGAGCCACCACCCGGGCCGGCCTGCTGCCCGGGCCGCTGCGGGACCGCTTCGGCTTCACCGGCCACCTCGAGTTCTATTCGGTCGAAGAGCTGGAACTGGTGCTGCGCCGCTCCGCCGGCCTGCTCGATTTGAAGGTGAACTCCGCCGGATTCAGTGAGATCGCCGGCCGGTCCCGTGGCACGCCCCGCATCGCCAACCGGTTGCTCCGGCGCGTCCGTGACTGGGCGCTGGTGCACGGGGTGGACCAGATCGACGCCCGGAGCGCGTCAGCGGCACTCGACATGTACGAGGTGGACAAACGCGGCCTGGACCGGCTGGACCGCGCCGTGCTTGAGGCCCTGATCACCAAGTTCGGCGGCGGCCCGGTGGGGCTGTCCACGCTGGCCATCGCCGTGGGCGAAGAAACCGAAACGGTCGAAACCGTCGCGGAGCCGTACCTGGTTCGGGAAGGCCTGCTCGGCAGGACCCCGCGCGGCCGGATTGCCCTCGCCCCGGCCTGGACGCACCTGGGATTTGCGGTGCCCGCCGGCGTCTTCGGCCAGGAACCCCTCGACCTCTTCCAGGAAGCGGACGCCGACGGCGAGCCGGCCGGATTCGGCAGCTGATCCCGCGGCGCACCCCGGCCGCAACCCATCCGTGACCGGGAAGAGCACTCGCTCCGGGCGTTTTCCCTTTAGACTGGTATGACGCTCGGCACGTTCGGGCCTCTGTTTCCGTGGGCGGCTCCCGTCAGCCGCCGTTGGCCGGCACGGGTATGCTGCCAGGCCGTGCGCCGCGTGGCCCGGAATGGAGCCGACGTTGCTGAGAAACCAGCTTGCAAGTACAGAACGGAACTTTCCCCTTGGATCCAATGACAATTCTCCTGTTCGTCATGCTCGGCGTGTTCGTCTTCATGATGTTCCGCCGCAACAAGAAGACGCAGCAGCAGCAGACGGAGCTCCAGTCGAAGTTCGGCCCCGGCGTTGAGGTGATGACCAGCTTCGGCCTCTTCGGCCGCATCGTCGAGATCGACGAAGCCGAAAACAAGGTCGTCCTGGAACTCTCCCCGGGCAACACCGCCACGGTCCACCGCCAGGCCGTGACCAAGGTCGTCGAGCCGGTTGTCGCAGCCGGTGAGACCACTGTCGTTCCCGACGACGCTTCCGCACTGACCGGTGAGCGTGCCGATTCCATCGACGGCAACGCTGCCGCCGGCGAGGCTCCGCGCGTCGAAACGCCGGACGAAACCATGCGCCGCCTGAACGACGAGAACAGGAAAGACAGCTAGTCTGCCTCCTGAGCTATCCCGCGGAACCACGGTGCGCGGGCATCCGCCGGTGCGGCCCGTCCAGGCTGCACCGGCGGTTCTTCCGTAAACAATAGAAAGATCGACAATGGCACGAACTGGCCCTAAAAACACAGCCCGCAGGGTGCTGGTCTGGCTTGGCGTTATCCTCGTCGCCTTGACCGCGGCCCTGGCCGGCGGCACCCTGTCCGGGCACGCGAGCTGGGCTCCCAAGCTGGCACTGGACCTCGAAGGCGGCACCCAGATGATCCTGGCGCCCAAGGTCGAGGGCGGTTCGGGCATCAACGAAGAGCAGCTCAACCAGGCCGTGGCGATCATCCGCCAGCGCGTGGACGGCTCCGGCGTCGCGGAAGCTGAGATCAGCACGCAGTCCGGGCGCAACGTCGTCGTCAGCCTGCCGGGTACTCCGTCGAAGGAGACCCGCGCCCTGATCCAGGCCTCCGCGGACATGAACTTCCGTCCCGTCATCCAGGCCGGCGCCGGCGCTGCCGTGCCGGAAGCTTCCCGGACCCCCGAGGACAAGCTGCCCAAGCCGACCGCCGCCCCCGCGAACAGCAGCGACGAGAACTGGGTGACCGCGGACGTCTACAAGAAGTTCGAAGCACTTGACTGTGACCACCCGTCCCAGGACAAGCAGGAACGGTCCGACCCGGCCAAGCCGCTCGTGACCTGCGAGCCCGCCGCCGACGGCAAGCCCGCGATTAAGTACATCCTGGGTCCGGTGGAGGTTAAGGGTTCGAACATCAAGACCTCTTCCTTCCAGCTCCAGCGTGGCGCCCAGGGCGCCGTCACCAACGAATGGGCCGTCGACATCCAGTTCGACGACGAGGGCACCGCCAAGTTCAAGACCGTCACCGAGCGGCTGAACCAGTTCTACGTCGCCGCCGGCGGCACCACCGGATCGGACCCCAAGTCCCAGTTCGCCATTGTGCTGGATGACCAGGTCATTTCCGCGCCCCGGTCCCAGGCGGTCATCACCGACGGCCGGCCGCAGATCACCGGCGGCTTCACCGAACAGTCCGCCAAGGCCCTCTCGGACCAGCTGCGGTTCGGCGCCCTGCCGATCAGCTTCGACATCCAGAGCGAACAGCAGATCTCGGC
>DASSXE010000205.1:0-4526 GCA_035704125.1 Arthrobacter sp. | reverse complement strand
GGTGGGCGCCACCGAGCTGGAAGTCCGCACCCAGAACTACAAGATCCGGTCCCAGGTGGGCAGCTACGAGGCCCGGATGCCGGTGCGCGCCACCAAGCTCCTGACCACGGTCGTCAGCAACAAGCGCGAGTGGCCGCGGTCCGTCATGGCCGTCACCCAGGGGGACGGCAACGTGGTTCCACAGCTGCTGACCCTGGTGCAGGCCTCCCCGCGCGAGAACTACAAGCTGGTCGGTGCGACGCCGCTGCAGCCGGGCACCACGTTCCCGGGCATCAACCGCGGCGGCACTGAAACCCTCGCGGCCTCGGACAAGTCCGGGCTGCTCTACAGCGGCGAGGAAGCGATGGCCGGACTGGGCGACCGCCTGACCTCCGCCGATTCCGCCTTCAAGGACAAGCTCGTCGAGGGGCAGTCCTCGCCGTACATCGCGGACACCCTCGCGTACCAGGCCGACGTCGTGAAGTCCGGTGCCAACGGCAACTTCGCCTTCACCCACAAAGCAGTCCCGGAGGACACCGTGGTGTTCCGCACGGCCGACGGCGGCGCGCTGGTCCTGGGCCGGCTGAACTTCGGCTTCGACGGCACGCCGAAGAACTCCGGTGACAAGCTGACCATCGGTGACGACGCCGCCGCCCTTGCCGGCGGCAAGGAGACGAGCACCGGCATGGTGCTGAACTTTGCCGAGTCCGTCGCGGTCTACGTCCCGCCGGCGGGGTCCAAGGATCCGATGAAGCTGGTGGCCGCGACCCGCGGCCTGGTCGGGGCGAGCTTCAAGTAGTCGCCGCGGCGGGCGGAGTCGATAGAGTGGGGCTATGACTTCGCCCGCTTCACGCCCGGTTCCGCCCGCCGCCGCCAACCCGCTCAACCTGCGGGGCGCCGTCGACCTTTCCTCATTGAAACAGCGGCCGGCGCCGCCCGCAGGACCGGCCCCCGCGGCCGGACCGGGCGGCGGCCAGCCTGCCGCCGGGTCCGCGGAGGCGCCGCTGCGTGTGGACGTCACCGAGGCGAACTTCCAGGAACTCGTGGACCTGTCAGCGCAGGTTCCCGTGGTGATCGCGATGTGGGCCGGCTACTCGCCCGGGTCCGCCCAGGTGGTCGATGCCCTGGAGCAGATCGTCAACGGCTACGAGGGCCGCATGGTCCTCGGTTCCGCCGACATTGAAGCGTTTCCCCAGCTGGCCCAGGCTTTCCAGGTCCAGGCCGTGCCCACGGCGGTGGCGGTCGTCAAGGGCCAGCCCGTCCCGTTGTTCCAGGGCGGCGCCGATGAGCAGCAGGTCCGGAGCCTCTTCGACGAACTCCTCAAGGTCGCAGCCGCCAACGGGGTGACCGGACGGATCGGCGCCGGCGGACCCGGCGCCGGGGAACCCGAGGCCCCGCCGCTGCCCCCGCTGCACCAGAAGGCCTTCGACGCGATTGAGGCCGGTGACTTTGACGGCGCGGCCGCCGCCTACCGCCAGGCCCTGACCGAGATGCCGGCCGACGCCGATGCCAAGGTGGGCCTGGCCCAGGTGGGGCTGATGGGCCGTCTCCAGGATCTCTCGGCCGACGACGCGGAGGCTGTCCGCACCCGCGCGGCGCAGGAGCCCGACGACCTGGAGGCACAGCTTGCCGTCGCTGACCTGGATCTGGCCGGCGGCCATGTCGAGGACGGACTGGCCCGGGTGGTGGCCTTCATCGGCCGGAACTTCGGCCCGGAGCGGGAGACCGCCCGGGTCCGCCTGCTGGAGCTCTTCGACGTGGTGGGCGCCACCGATGACCGGGTCGCCAAGGCCCGGCAGAACCTCGCGCGGGTGCTGTTCTAATGGCGTCCGCACTGTTCAGTCCGCTGGAACTGCGGTCGCTGACGCTGGAACACCGCGGCTGGGTCTCACCGATGTGCCAGTACAGCTGTGAACCCGACACCGCCGAAGGCGTGCCGACCGACTGGCACCTGATGCACCTCGGGTCCTTCGCCACCGGCGGAGCGGCGCTGATCCTGACTGAGGCTGCTGCGGTCAACTCCGCCGGCCGGATCAGCCCCCGGGACACCGGCCTCTACAACGACGCGCAGGCCGAGGCCTGGGCCCGGATCGTGGACTTCGTACACCGCCATGGCACGGCCGGGACCAAGATCGGCACCCAGCTCGCGCACGCCGGCCGCAAAGCGTCCACCTACTGGCCCTTCTCCGGCAAGAGCGGCTCCGTCCCGGCCTCCGAGGGCGGCTGGGGCACCGTTGGCCCGGGCACCGGCGCCTTCGACGGCTACGCACCGCCGTCGGCCATGACCGCCGACGACATCGACGGCGTGATCGCCGACTTCGCCGCCTCCGCCGAACGCGCGGTGGCGGCCGGCTTCGACACCATCGAGCTCCACGGCGCCCACGGCTACCTGCTGCACCAGTTCCAGAGCCCGCTGATCAACGACCGCACCGACGGCTGGGGCGGTGACGAGGACGGCCGGAACCGGCTGACGCTGGCCGTGGTCGATGCCGTCCGCGGCGTCATCCCCGACTCCATGCCCCTGCTGCTGCGCATTTCCGCCTCGGACTGGGCCGACGGCGGCATCGACGCCGAGGCCTCGGTCCGGCTGGCCCGGGCTGCCAGCGACCGCGGGGTGGACCTCGTCGATGTCTCCAGCGGCGGGGCCGTGGCGCACCAGTCAATCCCGGTGGGTCCCGGGTACCAGACCGGTTTCAGCGCAAAGATCCGGCGCGAAGCCGGGGTCAAGACCGGCACCGTGGGACTGCTGACCTCGGCCGGACAGGCCGAACATGCGGTGGCCACCGGGCAGGCCGACGGTGTCTTCATCGCCCGGGCCGCGCTGCGTGATCCGCACTGGTGGCTTCGCGCGGCGTTTGAACTTGGCCACGAACTGGCCTGGCCGCCGCAGTACGAACGGGCCAGGCCGCGGCACACTTTCTGAGCGCTGGCTCCTGATGCCGGGGCGGTTACTCTAACGACATGACATTAGAGCAGCCGCCCCTCCCGGCCGTGTCCCTGCGCGGGCTGGCCAAGCGCTTCGGCAGCAAAATCGCCGTCGACGGCATCAGCCTGGACGTACCCGCCGGGTCCTTTTACGGCATCGTCGGGCCCAATGGCGCGGGTAAAACCACCACCCTGTCCATGGCCACGGGCCTGTTGCGGCCGGACTTCGGTACGGCGCTGGTGCACGGCGTGGACGTCTGGCAGCACCCGCTGGAGGCCAAGCGGCTGATGGGCGTGCTGCCGGACGGGGTCCGGCTCTTTGACCGGCTGACCGGGGAGCAGCTGGTGAGCTACGCGGGCCTGCTGCGTGGCATGGACCGGGCCGTCGTGGCATCGCGGGTGGCGGAGCTCCTCGCGGCGCTCGACCTCGGCGCCGACGCGGGCACGCTGGTGGTCGACTATTCCGCCGGCATGACCAAGAAGATCGCGCTGGCTTCGGCGCTGATCCACGCACCCCGGCTGCTGGTGCTGGACGAACCCTTCGAATCGGTGGACCCGGTCTCCGCCGCCAACATCAGGGACATCCTGGACCGCTACGTCGGTTCGGGCGGAACGGTGATCGTCTCCAGCCACGTGATGGACCTGGTGCAACGGATGTGCGACCACGTCGCCGTCGTCGCCGCCGGGCGCGTCCTGGCCGCCGGCACCATCGACGAGGTGCGGGCGGGCGAGTCGCTCGAAGACCGCTTCGTCCAGCTGGTGGGGGGCCGCAGCCACACGGAGGGGCTGGAATGGTTGCGCACCTTCTGAGGCTCAAGCTGACCCTGCTGCGCAACGGCTTCCGGCGCAGCCCCTGGCAGCTGGCCGGGGTCATCATCGGCGGACTGTACGCCCTGGGCATCGTGGCGGCCGGGGTTACCGGGCTGCTGCTGCTCCGGCAGGCAGACATCGCGACGGCCCAGACCGTGGTGGTGGTGGGCGGCGCCGCGGCCGTCCTGGGCTGGGCGGTGGTGCCCATTGTGGCATCCGCCGCGGACATGACGCTGGACCCTTCCCGTTTCACCACCTTCACCGTGCCGATGCCGCAATTGCTGACGGGGTTGGCGCTTGCCGGCCTGATCGGGATCCCGGGGGCCGCCACGTCGCTGGTGGCCCTGGCAACCGTGGGGACCTGGTCGCGCGGGCCACTTCCCGTTGCCGGTGCACTGGCCGGAGCGGTCCTGGGTACGCTGACCTGTGTGCTGGTCTCCAAAGTCGTGACCACGGGCACCGCCGGGCTGGCCAGCTCCCGGCGCTTCCGGGACGTCAGCGCCCTCGCCTTGCTGGTCCCGCTGGTGCTGATGGGGCCGATCGTGGCCGGTGTGGCCCGCGGAATCAGCGGCTCTGCCGGCTTCCTTGCGGAACTGGCGCGCGTCCGGGCCTGGACCCCCGCCGGCGCCGCCTGGGCCCTCGGCGGGGAGCTGGCCGCGGGCCGTTACGGCGCCGCGGCGGCCATGCTGCTGATCGCCCTGGCCAGCCTCGCCGCGCTGGCCTGGTGCTGGAAGCTGCTCCTGCAGCGTGCGCTGGTCACCACGCCCTACGCCGGCACCGCGAAGAAGACCACCTCCGGACTCGGCCTTCTC
>DASSXE010000063.1:0-6593 GCA_035704125.1 Arthrobacter sp. | reverse complement strand
CGTCCGGCGCTTTCCCGTACTGGTGCTGGTTGTGGCTGCTAGCCGAGGAGGGCCTGGGCGGTGACGTAGGCGGCGACGGCGAGGACCAGGATGCCGAAGCTGCGCTTGAGGATCCGGTCCGGGATGTTGGTGCCGAGCCGTCCTGCGGCCAGGGAGGCGGCCATGGCAGTCAGGGCGAACGCGGCGGTAACGGCCCAGTCGATGTGGAGGTCGCCCAGGTGGGCTGCGAAGCCGGCGATCGAGTTGATCACGATGATGACCAGGGAGGTACCGACAGTGGGTGCCATCGGCAGTCCGAGGACCAGGGTCAGGGCGGGGACGATCAGGAAGCCGCCGCCGACGCCGAGCAGGCCGGTGAGGAAGCCCACGACGGCGCCGGTGGCGATCGCCTTGGGCAGGCAGCTGCGCCAGTGGACTCCTCCGCCGGGCAGGGCGCAGGACCCGCCGGCGGTTTTAGTCGGGAGCATCATCCGGATCCCGGCGATGATCATGATGGCCGCGAAGGCCAGGAGCAGGATCTTTTGGTCCAGGAGCCGGTTCACATAGGCGCCGAGGTAGGCGGTCGCGGTCCCGGCGGCGCCGATGATCGCGGCCAGCCGCCAGTTCACGCTGCGGAGCCGGGGCACCACCGCGACGGCCGAGGACGCGCCGACGACGACGAGCGAGGTCGGGATCGCCGCGGAGAGCGGGAGCCCGACCCCGTAGACGAGGGCGGGAACGGCGAGGATGGACCCGCCGCCGCCGACCAGGCCCAGCAGGCCGCCGACGATCAGGCCGAAGGCCGCCGCGGTGATGATCATGCCCTGGTGCCCAGGTTCTGCAGCGCCTGGTGGGCGGTGGGTTCGTTCGCGGACCGGTTCCACGGCATCTTGGACAGCATCTGGCCCATGGCGCAGCTGTTGGTCGCGGCGGAGAAGGTCAGGCCCGCACCGATCCCGCCGGCCAGCAGGCCGAGCTTGGGCGAGAGCAGCTTGCTTCCCACGACGCTGGCCAGGACCAGTGATCCGGCGGTCATCCGGACCTGGCGTTCCAGGGCCCAGGTGTTGCGGCCCTTGATGACGTTGCCGCCGGCGGCGGCGTAGGCGGGGACCCCGCCGGTCAGGACGCTGGCGCCGCCGAGGCCCACGGCGTCGAGGTGCTTGCGGGCCTGTTCGGCGCGGTTCCCGGACTGGCAGACCAGGACCACGCGGGTGCCCATCTTGGCGGCGAATTCTTCGGCGTGCTCGCTCAGCAGCGGCAACGGCACATGGTACGAGCCCTTGATGTGCATCGAATCGAACTCGGCGCCGCCGCGGACATCGATCACCATCAGGTCATCGATGTTGTCTTCCCAGGCCTTGAGGGTGGCGGCGTCAATGGACTTGGGAGCGGAGGCGGCGGGAGTGGTGTGGAGCGAGGAAGTCATATTCTCTTTCGGTATAACAGGGGTTTTGAGCTGGGGTGCGGGGCTCTAGCCTGCGGGCAGCCCGGCGGCGGACCAGTCGAGCATGCCGCCGGTCATCGTGTAGGCGGTAAAGCCGGCCGCGGCGAGCTGGTCCGCGGCGGCGGCACTGCGCCGGCCGCTGCGGCATACGGCCACCACGGGGCGGGACTTGTCCAGCTCACCGAAGCGGGCCCGCAGCTCCCCCAGCGGGATGTGGCGGGCGCCGGCAATCATCCCTGCGGCGACCTCATCGGATTCGCGGACGTCCACGATCTGGGCGTCGCACCCGTCCTTGAGCTGGGCGTGAACGTTCTGGGGTGTGATGTCCAAGGGGTGCACCTTTCAGAGGCGTCGGCGGGAATCAACACTGCCGTTGACCTGCTTAACAATACCCCTGGGGGTATACTGGAGCCAAACCCGGATGCTCGCGTAATCTGGGCACTAACCAAAGAGGAGAGAGAGAATATGTGCAGTCCCGTTCGATGCGATAACTGTGGAAAAATCACCTGGGCCGGCTGCGGCGAGCACGTCGAGTCAGTCATGGCCAACGTGCCCGCTGAACAGCGCTGCACCTGCAAGTGACTCCCCCGCCAGCACGGGAGCACCTTGCCCGCCGCGTCTCGCAGCGGAAGGTGCTCACCGTGCTGGTCGGCGGCCAGATCCTCGGCGGCATCGGCATGGGGGCGACCCTCTCGCTCGGTTCGCTGCTGGCCGCCCAACTCTCAGGCTCACCCGCGTGGGCGGGCACCGCCGCAACCATGAGCACGCTGGGTGCAGCCTTCGCGGCGATCCCGCTCGCCAGGCTGGCGCTGGCCCGCGGGCGTAGGGTGTCCCTCTCCACCGGCGCGTTGATAGCCAGCGCCGGAGCGGTCACCGCGATCAGCTCCGCCGCGCTTGGCATCTTCCCGTTGCTGCTGCTGGGCCTCATGCTGCTGGGCTCCGGCTCAGCGGTTAATCTTCAGGCCCGGTTCGCCGCCACCGACCTGGCCCCGGCCCGCTCCCGCGCACGCGACCTTTCGGTGGTCGTCTGGTCCACCACCATCGGCGCCGTGCTGGGCCCCAACCTGTTCGGTCCCGGCGAAACCGTCGGCGCCGCCCTTGGCCTGCCGCCGATGACGGGGGCCTTCGCTTTCTCGGTAGCCGCCCAACTGGCCGCCGCCGCCGTCTACCTCGCCGGCCTGCGGCCCGATCCTTTACTGCAGGCACTCAGCGCCGGCGTCCGGGCCAACGAGAAAGCACCGCCGCAATCCGGGCTGCAGATCCTCCGCCGGAACCCGCGCGCCCGCTACGCCGTCGTCGTCGTCGCGTTGAGCCACGCAACCATGGTGGCGCTGATGTCCATGACGCCTATCCATCTGCGCGAGCACGGTGCCAGCCTGACCATTGTGGGGTTCACCATCAGCCTGCATATCGCCGGGATGTATGCTCTCTCCCCCGTCTTTGGCTGGCTCGCCGACAGGACCGGCCGCGTGCCGGTGGTGCTGCTGGGCCAGGTGACGCTGTTGGCGTCGTTGCTGATTGCCGGTTTCTACGCCGATTCCCGCGCCGGCGTGACGCTCAGTCTCATCCTGCTGGGCCTGGGCTGGTCCGCCTCCGTCGTGGCCGGTTCGGCGATGGTGGCCGAATCCGTGGCAGGACAGGACCGGCCCGCCATCCAGGGTCTCTCCGACCTGGGGATGAATGCTGCCGGAGCCCTCGGCGGGGCCCTGGCCGGCCCGGTGCTGGCCGCGGCCGGCTACTCGGGTCTCGGCTTCCTCGCCATGGTGTTGGTGGCCATCGTCCTTGCCTGGACCGGCGCACGGGCACGGGCGCACCGGACTGACCGGACCGACTACCCTGCCGCCGCGAATCCCGGCTAATGCCGGGTCGCCGCCCGGTGACCGCAAACCTGGAGCCGTGCGGTACGGTCAACTTCACGCCGCGCACCGTCGGCGCTCGTCCGAAGGGAACCCCGCGATGCCAGAACCCACCACCGCCACGGCACCGGAACAGCCGTCACGGGCTCACCCCGTCCGCTGGGGAATCCTCGGGACAGGGCTCATCGCCGGGCTGCAGACCTCGGACCTGGTGGAGCACGGTTTCACGGTGCAGGCCGTCGGGTCCCGCAACGCCGCCACCGCGCGGGAATTCGCCGGCCGGTTCGGCGTTGCCACGGCCCACGGCAGCTACCAGGCGCTCGTTGAGGACCCCGACGTCGACGTCGTCTACGTCGCGTCGCCGCACCCGTTCCACCACGAACACGCGCTCCTGGCACTCAACGCCGGCAAGCACGTTCTGGTCGAAAAGCCGTTCGCCATGAACGAAGGGCAGGCCCGGGAGATGGCCGCGGTCGCCGCATCGAAAGGGCTGGTGGCCCTTGAGGCCATGTGGACCCGCTACCTGCCCCACATGGTGCGGATCCGCGAACTGATCCGCTCCGGCGCCCTGGGCGAGGTCCGGACGGTGCTCGCCGACCACACCCAGAACCTGCCCCGGGACCCGGCGCACCGGCTCAACGATCCGGGGCTGGGCGGCGGCGCCCTGCTGGATCTCGGCATCTACCCGGTGTCGTTCGCCTTCGATGTGCTGGGGGCGCCCGTCGGCATCATGGCGGCTGCAAGCATGACGGCCACCGGCGTCGACCGGCAGACTGCCATGATCTTCGAGTACGCCCAGGGCCAACAGGCAGTCCTGAACTGCGCGCTGGACACGGCGGGCCCCAACCGGGCAGCGGTGATAGGAACGGGCGGCCGAGTCGAGATCGACCCGGTCTGGTACACCCCCACCGGCTTCACCGTGTACGACGACGCCGGGAACATCACCGAACGCTTCGATGAGCCCGTCTCCGGCCGCGGCATGCAGTACCAGGCCTGGGAGATGGAGCGCCTGATTGAGGCCGGCGCCACCGGGAACGACATCCTGCCGCCGGAGGAGAGCGTCGGGATCATGGCCGCCCTGGACACCGTCCGCGGCCGGATCGGTCTGAGCTACGCGAGCGACGCAAGCTAGGGCCGCCTAGGGCCGCTTCACCGGTTGCGGTCCAGCAGGCGGCGGCTGCTTTATACGACAGACAGCGTCGGACGCATTCTCGTGGGCCCTATCGAGTGCCTTGCCCAATTCCTGGTCAGCGGTCAGGGGCGCCGGTCCCGCTGCAACGAGTCGCGAATTTCTTTTCCCTGCCGGAAATCAGGACGCCCGGGCGGTACCTCGCTTCCGGTCCAGGATCAGTGCCGCCGCGATGCCGAGCATCCAGACATCCTTCGCGAGGGCCGTGCCCTGCTGGGTGGGACGGATCCCGTCTGCTTGCGTCATTCCAGGTGTCTTCAGGTACATGGTGAAAAGCGACCCGGAAAAGACTGCCAGGCCCATCCCGGCCAGGCGGCTGGGCACGAACGGTGCCAGGAGAGCGGCGCCAAGGCCCATCTCCCCGTAGCTGAGCATCTTCCCGAACGTCACGGGGTCGATGCTGCCGAGCGACGGAACCACCCGGGCCGCCATCGCCTGCATCCCGCCGGAACTTTCGGCGTCGAGGTTGCGCTTGCCCCACCCGGAATTGAGGATGAATGCCCCGGTGGTCAGACGCAGTGGAATGTGGCTCAGCCTCATGGCGGTCCCCTTAGCTAGGATTCGGTGCCGGATACCTGAGAGCCTAATGACCTCCGGGGCGCCGCCGCCAGAGGTGCGGGCCGGCGATGTGCCCAATGGCACTGCGCGGGACGGGACGGATCTGCCAGCATGGCACCAGCACTGTGCCCGATCAGCGTGGACGAGGAGCGGAGGACCCATGGCCGGTAGCGGGAAATTCAGGATCTTGGTGGGGGTGGACGGCTCGCCGCAGTCGAAGGCTGCGCTGGACTGGGCCGTCGAAGAGGCCAGGCTGCGGTCCGGGGAGGTGCTGGCCATCACGGCCTGGCACTACCCCTATGTCAGCGACGCGCTGGGCCAGGCCTGGGACTACCAGGTGTTCGAGACGGATGCCGGCACCATCGTGCAAACCGAGCTTGCCCGCGCCGGGGCCGGGGGCGTGCCCGTGACCGGCCGGGTGGTGCAGGGAAACCCCGCCTCGGCCCTGATCGAGGCGTCCCGCGACGCCGACCTCGTGGCGGTAGGGTCCCGCGGCCACGGCGGCTTCACCGGCATGCTGCTGGGATCAGTGTCCTCCCAGACCGTCCATCACGCCCACTGCCCGGTGCTGGTCTTCCGCGGACCCGACAACTCCTAAGGCACCTGGGCAGTGGTCCCTGGTGGGTTATCGTGGTGCCATGCCCAGCCGATTAGCAAGCATTGCCCTTGACGCGGTCAACCCGGAACTCGTGGCGGCGTTTTGGTGCGCCGTCCTCGACTGGGAGGTCATCGAGGAGGACGGGGTCGACGGCGAACTGGTCAGTATCGCGCCGCGGGACCACGCCGGGCCCTCCATCGACATCATCGCCGTCCCGGAGCGGAAGACCCTGAAGAACCGGCTGCACCTCGACCTCCGCGCCGACGGGGCCGCCACCGCCGCGGAGTTGCAACGGCTGCTGGAGCTCGGTGCGACGCGCGCCGACGTCGGTCAGGGCCCGGACGTGAGCTGGGTGGTCCTGGCCGACCCCGAAGGCAATGAATTCTGCCTGCTCTCCCGGTCCGTGCAGGATGTCCAGCGGGAGGAAGAGCAGCGCGGTTAGGGCAGCTCTGCCGCTCAGTACCGGTAGAACCCTTCGCCCGTGGCGACGCCGAGCTTGCCGTGGTCGATGTAGTTCTCCTTGAGGTAGGCGGCGAAGGCCTGCGAGCCGGCGTCGGGCGAACTCGACGAGATGTTGTAGGCGGTGGTCAGGCCGACGACGTCGAAGATCTGGAACGGACCGCTGGGAGCTCCGGTGGCGATGCGCCACGTCTTGTCGATGGTCTGCGGGTCCGCCACGCCCTGCAGAAGCAGGCCGGCGGCGGCGTTCAGCAACGGCACCAGCAGCGAATTCAGCACGTAGCCGGCCTTCTCCTTCCGGATCTCGACCGGTTCCAGCCCGCTCTCCCGGGCGAACCCGACGACGGCGTCGAACACGGCAGGGTCGGTGTCGGCGGTGCCCATCACCTCGGCGATGTTCTGCGCCCAGATGTTGTTGGCGTAGTGGAGGGCAAGGAAGCGGTCGGGCCGGCCGGTGGATTCCTTGAGATCGCTGGGGAGCAACGTCGAGGAGTTGGTGGCGAAGATCGT
>DASSXE010000461.1:0-6159 GCA_035704125.1 Arthrobacter sp. | reverse complement strand
ACAGTTCCTTGCGGCTGACCGCGGAACCGCCGGCCACCCGTTGCATCGCGGCATCGGCGGCGGCATCAATATCCGCCGTCGAGATGCCCAGCTCCCGGTGCCGGGTGGCCAGGCCCCTGATCAGGCGGCCGGACGTGATCTTCAGGACCCACTTCAGGTCTTCCGGGGCCACGAGGTGCAGGGTGCCACGCATCGGCCAGGACCGGACAATCTCTCCGCGGTCCAAGCCGGCCCGCACGTCCGCCACCCGGGAGCCGGGAACACGCAGCCCCACGGCCCACAATGACGCCGGGAGGTCCTGCGCCTGCAGCGCCGTCATGGTCCTAACCGCTGCCGGAACGGACGCGAAGCCGGGACCGATGAGTCCCTGCGCGGCCAGCCGGAGCCGGCCCAGGACGGACCGGGTGAGGCGCGGGCGGGCTGTCGTCATGGCAACATCCTAGGTGTGCAGGGGCCGGGAATCGCCGGGGCCCCTCCCAGCGTCCGCCCAGCCGGCATCCCTAGGGTAGATGCATGACCTTGGGAGATGTGTGGCCCCGGCTGCGGCCGCTGTGCAGGAGGCTCGCCCTGCTGGGCTGGGCCGCCAGCGCGGTAGGCATGGCGGCCGGCCTTACCGTCGCCATCGCCAGCGGCACCCGGCTCTCCCCCATGATGACCACGTTCCAGGCGGTTTCAGTCGTCGCCATGGTCGTCGCGATGGCCAGCTTCGCCACGGCAGCCACACTCCAGCCCCGGCGCACCGCTCAGCGGGATGCGGACCGGCGGGAGTTGGAACTTGACCCCGGTGCCGAATTCCCGGCGACGGTGCACAGCCTCCTGCTCGGGTCCCTCGCCCTGCTCGCCGGAGCGGTGGCCTTCGCCTGCGCCGGACTGTTGCTGCGCAGCGGTCCCAGTGTCCAGTCGGTGGCGTTCTGCCAGGTCTTCCTCCTGGGGGCTGCAGCATCAGGCTTCACCTTCATGCTTTTCACGAAAGTGGCCCCGCGACGGGGCAGGAACTGACGCCCGCGTCCTAGAGAACGACGCCGATCAGCAGCGGTTCGGGGTGCAGTTCGATGCCGAACCGTTCGGCGACGCCGCGGCGCACCTCCCGGGCGATGGCCAGCAGGTCCTCGGTGCTGGCGCCGCCGCGGTTCGTGATGGCGAGGGTGTGTTTCGTCGACAGCGAGGCCCGGCCGCCGGACACGCTGTCCGCTTCCAAACCGAAGCCCTTGCCAAAGCCTGCCCGGTCGATCAGCCAGGCGGCGGAGAGTTTGACCGTGCCTTCGGCTCCTCCCGGGAAGCGGGGGGCGTCTTCGGGCAGCCGGGCGGCGGTGTCCGAGGGCACGATCGGGTTGGTGAAGAACGAGCCCGTGGAGTACGTGTCGCGGTCCGCCGCGTCCCAGACCATGCCCTTGGACGCGCGCAGCCGCAGCACCTCCCGCCGGACGTCGTTGGCGTAGGCCCGCTGGCCGGCCTCCACGCCCAGGGCCCGCGCGAGTTCGGCGTAACGGATCGGCGCGCTCTTGCGTCCCAGCGGCAACTGGAATTCCACCGTCAGCACCACATAGCGCGGCGACCCGTTGACCGTGGTCTGCTTCAGGACGGAGTCCCGGTAGCCGAACTTCAGTTCGGAGTTGGTGAACGTCTGCACGGCATTGCGGTGGCGGTCCCAGGTACGGACCGCTGCGATGGTCTGCGAGACGTCGGCCCCGTAGGCTCCGACGTTTTGGACCGGGGTGCCGCCGGTGGCGCCGGGAATGCCGGAGAGGGCCTCTATGCCGGACCAGGCATGTTTGACGGCGTGTTCGACCAGGGCGTCCCAGTTATGTCCGGCCTGAACGACGACGGCGACTCCGCCGCAGGAGTCCTCGGCGTTGACGGTGAACCCCTGTGAAGCGATCTTGACCACCGTGCCCGGGAAGCCGCCGTCAGCGACCAGCAGGTTGGAGCCGCCGCCGATGATCAGCAGCGGTTCTGCCGCGGCGTCGGCGGTGCGGACGGCGTCGATGATCTCCGCCTCGTTGCGGGCTTCCACGTAGCGGCCGGCGGGGCCACCGACGCCGGCCGTGGTCAGGGCAGAGAGCAGAGTCTGGGTCACCCCTCCAGCCTAGCCGCGATCGGGGCATCCCCGGAAAGCCGGGGCCCTGCCGCCGGCGGGGCCGGCCGTCCTGCCGGCCCGTCCTGCTATGCGGCTTTCCGCGCCACCGGGGAGAGCAGGAAACTCACCGCGAGCATGACCATCACGGCCAGCAACGAGTGCAGGATCCCGACATGCTCCGCCAGCAGCCCCAGCAGCGGCGGGCCGCAAAGGAACGCGCCGTACCCGATGGTCGAGACAACGGAGACGCGCGCGGCGGCCTTGACCGGATCATCGGCGGCGGCGGACATGCCGACCGGGAAGCCCAGCGAGGCACCCAGTCCCCAGAGGGCGAGGGCGACATAGGCCAGCCAGGGTACCGGCGCAAAGACGAACAGGCCCAGGCCGGCGACAGCCAGTGCGGCGCACCAGCGCATCACCGGAACCCGTCCGTAACGGTCCAGGGCCACGGTGCCCGCGAACCGGCCCACGGTCATGAAGGTGACGAAGAGACCATATCCGGCGGCTCCGGCAGCATCTGACTGGCCATGGCCGTCGGCCAAGGCCAGCGCCACCCAGTCCCCCGCGGCGCCCTCGGCGAGGGCCAGGCCGAGCACCAGCACCCCCAGCAGGAGGGTCCGGCGGTCCCGCCAGGCCTGCGCGATCTGCCGCTTGTTATCCAGCGGGACGGCCGGGTTCTGGGTTGCCTGGCTGATCACCGGGATCGGTCCGGTGGAGGGGTCCTCGAACGTGTCCGGGCCGGCCGGGGTAAACGCGGGGTCCGCCGTAACCGGCGTGATGTCGGCGCGGAACCAGGCCGCCGCGGTGGCGACGGAACCCGCCACCAGCAGACCGACGGCTGCCAAGTGCCAGAAGACCGGCACGCCGGCGCCCGCAGCCCAGGCCCCGAAGCCGGCCCCGGCGACCGTGCCCAGGCTGAACGCTCCGTGCAGCCGCGGCATGATGTGCCGACGAACCGCCCGCTCGACGGCGGCGCCTTCTACATTCGACGCGGTGTTCCAGCTCGCGGTGCCGAGACCCACCACGACCAGGCCGGCCGCGACCGCCAACGGGTTCACCAGCATCGAGGTGCCGAATCCGGCGATGACCAGCCCGGCGCCCACCATGATGCTGCCGATCCGGATGGTCTGCTTGGAACCGAAGCGCAGGACGATCAGGCCGGAGGCGGACACCGAGACAAAGGAGCCGAGGGTCATGCAAAGCAGCAGCAGGCCCACCGTGCCGGGGGTGAGGTCGAGTCCGTCGCGGATGGCGGGAAGGCGCGAGACCCAGCTGGCAAAAGCGATGCCGCTGAAGGCATAAGCGGCGACCACTGCATTGCGCCACTTGGTGACCTCGGCGGCCTGGGGAGCGCGCACCGTCACGGTTGCGTCATCGTCGTCAGGCCAGCCGGACGACAGCCTGGGCCTTCATGAGGACCTTCTGGCCGCCGGAGACGACGGTGAGGTCCACGCGCGCGGTGCCCGCGTCGGCGTCGAGCGCGCCGATGACAGCGCCGACCTCGATGACGGCGCCGGCGTCGTCCGTTCCGGTGGTATCCGCCACCGGGACGGGCTTGCTGAAGCGGGTCTGGAAATCAACGACGGCGGCAGGGTCGCCGGCCCAGTCCGTGACCGCCTGGACGGCGGCGCCCATGGTGAACATGCCGTGGGCGATCACCCCGGGCAGGCCGACGCCGGTGGCGAAGGCCTCGTTCCAGTGGATCGGGTTGAAGTCGCCGGAGGCACCGGCGTACCTCACCAGATCGGTACGGGTGACCTCGACGCTGCGGCTGCCGAGATCCTGGCCGACCGTGAGTTCTGAAAGTGTGCGGCGCATGGCTACTGTCCCTCTCCGCGGACCAGGATGGACGAGGTGGTGGTGGCGACGGCGTGCCGGCTCCCGGTGCCCGCCTCGCCGTCACCGACGGCGTAGATCTCGGAGCGGGTGGTGATCATGGCGCCGCCGCCCATGGCGCGGACGCCGTCGACGTGGAGCTCTGCCACCAGCCGGTCGCCGGCCACGATCGGGCGGTGGTGGACAAAGCGCTGGTCCGCGTGGACCACGCGGGAGAAGTCGATGCCGGAGGCCGGATCGGCGATCAGCTGGGCGTCGGCACGCTGCGCGACAATGATGGCAAAGGTGGGCGGCGCGACAAGGTCGGCGTGGCCCAGGGACCGGGCAGCTTCCACCTCGAAGTGGGCGGGGTGGGTGGCCTTGACCGCGCGCGCGAACTCGCGAATCTTTTCACGGCCGACGTCGTACACCTCTGCGGCAGGGTAGCTGCGGCCCTGCAGATCCGGATTAATTGTCATGGAACCAGACTAGCCCGCCGCTACCGCCGGAGATTCTTGCGGATCGACTGGCCGCGGACCACGATGCCGACAACGTGCAGGATGAGACCCGCTCCGATCACCGCCAAGGACGCGAAGGCGAGGCCCTGGTTGCCGGTGGTGTTGCCGATCAGGTTGAGGATGATGCCCACGGCGATCAGCCCCATGGCGCTGAAGACAAGCACCTTGTAGCTAGTGGGCGCGGTGGCCCAGAATTCGTTCAGCACCGTGCCATTCTACGGCGCCGGGGCGGCACGCTCAGAACAGCGACTCCTGGACGGCCGGCACCGGCGAGCGGTGGTCGCCGAGTTCGACGATCCGGCCTTTCAGGCCACCCAGGTTCACGACGAAATCGAGGGTGGCCCCGTCGAGGCGGACCAGGGCGACGCTGCCACTTAGCGAGACAAGGCGGAATCCGTGCGTGCCCGCGGCGAGGTCGTGGGGATACGGATGCCGCAGCCCCGGGGTACACGCCGCCCCCGCCAGCCCAGGCCGGCGCCAGTGTTCGTCGACGACGTCGTACCCCTCCCCGCCGGCGACGCCCAGCAGGGCCCGGACCCGGCCCGCCACAACGGCGTTGCGGGTCTCCAGGTCAAGGGCGGCCACCGGCGCCACGATGCCGGCGGCCTTCGCTGTCGAGCGGATCTGCTGCGGCAGCCCGGCGTCGCGGGTCACCAGGTCCTCCAGCAGGCGGACGATCCGCCCGTCGTCTGCGCGGGCCACGTAACGGGCGGCGACGGCACCCTGCTCTGCGAGCCGGTGCCCTTTGCGAAGGTGCGAGGCGGTACCGATCTTACTGGCGCCGTGGGCGAACGTGGCGACGTACAGCCAGTGCTGCTGCATCAAGTAGGCGCGCAGCCCCGGCGGAACGCGGCCGCCGCGGTGGAAGTCGTGGATCAGGCGGGAATCGTCCACGGCGAAGCACGGGCCGCACTGGTGTCCGCGTTCGGCGGGAGCGTGCTCCGGGCAGATGACGTGGTCCCGCTCCGACGGGCCGTGGACCCGGTGGTGGCCCAGGCAGTGTCTTCCCTGGGTGACGACGCGTAATCCGAGCCGGGTCCCGGCGTCGAGCACCAGGTCCGAAAACGCTCCCGCGGCGTCTTGGAGCCGCAGGACCGCCGGGGTACCCGGCGTTGCGGGGCCATCCCAAAAGACCCCGTGGACCAGATGGCGGGCATCGGTCACGGGGTCTCCTTGCGGGTGGGCGGCGGCTACAGGGCCGGCTGCACCCCAAAGGCTACCGCGAGCTTCATGATCTTCTCCGCGCGGCCCAGACGCGGCAGGTCGGAGCCGTCACGGATGACGCGTCCGCTGGCCTCGAAGTCGGCCATGAAGTCGGTGGCCCAGGCGACGTCGGACGGCGTGGGGCTGATGACCTCGTTGATCACGTGGGTCTGGTCGATGGCGAGGCAGAGCTTGCCGGTCATGCCCATCATCACCGTGATGCCGGTCTGTTCGCGCAGGATCGGGTGGTTCGTGCCGACCGTGGGGCCGTCGATGGGGCCCGGCAGGTTGCCGACGCGGCTGGCGACGACCAGCTTGGCCCGCGGGTAGGCCATGGCCTCCGGGGTGGCCGCCATGCCGGTGTCGCGGCGGAAGTCGCCGGAGCCGAAGGCCAGGCGGAAGGCGCCCTGGGCCTTGGCGATGTGGTTGGCTTCCTCGATGCCGACCGCGGATTCCACCAGCGGGATGACCGGGGTCTTCCCGTCCATACGGTGGAAGCTCTCGGTGACCTGGTCCGCGGACTCGGTCTTGGCGAGCATCACTCCG
>DASSXE010000432.1:0-2914 GCA_035704125.1 Arthrobacter sp. | reverse complement strand
GACCTTCTCACCCCGGGTCAGGTCCAAGGTGACGTCGTAGGAGTCGACGGCGATCAGTTCGGCGCGCTCGCGGGCTTAGGCGCGCGTGAGGTTCATACCGGGCAAGGGTGCCTCCAAAAGGGTGGGAACGGGGAGATTGTTACTGTGAAATTATTCTTTCACGTCATGCCGGCTTGGCAAGTTGCCCCGGTCACAGCTCCTGCCCGGCGCCGGCACGGGCGGGGGTAGCGTTGAGGGCATGGGAAAGATCCGGGACTCCGTTGATGCCAGGGCCGTGCGCTTCGCCGTCGGCTTTCCCGTGATGCTCGCCGCCGCCTTCGTGGTGTGCGCGCTGCTGATCCGGGCCCGGCTCCCCGAGCCCCTGGCCATCCGCTGGTCCGACGCCGGGGCCGTGAACTTCGCGCCGTTCGGGGCGGTGGTGGGAGGGGGTGCGGCCCTGATCGTGCTGGCCGGCTGGGCCGTCCTGCTCCAGGCGGCGCCGTTATCCAGGCCGGCGGTGATGCGCCGGATCATGATGGGGGCCGGGCTGACGCTCAGCCTGTTTGTCACCGCCGTCCTGGCCGCCGTCCTGGTCGGACAGATGGGCCTGGCGGACGCGCGCGGGTCCCGCGTGGATGTCACCATCCTGGCGATGGGCAGCGGGGCGGCCCTCGGCCTGGGCGTGGTCATGGGCTTCGTCTTCAAGGCCGATGAGCGGTGGTCCGTCGATGACGAACGCGCGGTCCGGGCCGCGCTGGAGCGAAGCGCGGACCCCGACCTGACCCGGGACGCCGTGAACCTTTGGGTCCATGCCCGCAGTTCGGTCTTCGTGATGCTGGGCATTGCCACCCTGTTCCCGGCCGCACTGCTCAGCGTGGTTGTGCCGTGGCTTTCCGCGGTGCTGGTGGCCGTGGCACTGCTGGCGGCGGTCTTTCTCTTCGCCCGCGTCCGGGTGGACCGCAGCGGGCTGCGGGTGTTCGCCGCCGGCATGCTGCGGGTCGTGGACGTTCCGGCCGCCGCGATCGCCTCGGCTGCCCCGGAGCTGGTCAAGGCCTCCGACTACGGCGGCTGGGGCTACCGGCACCACGGCTCCGTGACGGCGATGCTGGTCAGCAACGGACCCGCCGTCGTTGTGGACCGCCTCGACGGCGGCACGGTGGCGGTGAGCGGCGGCAGCCCGGCGACGGCCGACAACGTCGCGCAGGTGCTCTCCCGGGTGGCGGCCCGGGCCCGCCGTGAGGGCGGGGCGCCCGGGCACCGGTCCTAGTAGTCTGGATGCAGCCCGACCAGCCCCGCCGGAAAGCCCCCGGCGCCCACAGAATGGATCCGACCGTGACCACCGCCCCGGCCTTCCCGCGCGTCCACATCGCCACCGACCACGCCGGCATGGAGTTGAGCGCCCACTTGGTGGGCCACCTCCGTGCCAAGGGCTACGACGTGGTGGATCACGGACCCTCGGTTTATGACGCGCTGGATGATTACCCGTCGTTCTGCATCAATGCCGCCCGCGCCGTGATGGCAGACCAGGAGTCCGGCGTGCGCGCCCTCGGGATCGTCCTGGGCGGATCCGGCAACGGCGAGCAGATCGCCGCCAACAAGGTCAAGGGTGTCCGGGCGGCCCTGGCGTGGAGCCTCCCCACCGCGAAGCTGGCCCGCGAACACAACGATGCCAACGTCGTCGCCGTCGGCGGCCGGCAGCACAGCGTCGAGGAGGCCACGGAGATCATCGAGGCTTTCCTGGCCGAGCCCTTCAGCAACGACGAGCGCCACGTGCGCCGGATCGGCAAGATCGCCACGTACGAAGCCACCGGCGAGGTTGTTGAGTAGTGCCGGAGGGCCATTCCATCCACCGGCTGGCCCGGCAGTTCGCGGACGTTTTCGCGGGGGAACGGCTGGCGGTGTCCAGCCCGCAGGGGCGCTTCGCGCAGGGCGCGTCCCTGCTGGATGGCCACATCCTCACCGGCTCCGCGGCGCACGGTAAGCACCTGTTCCTCCGGTTCGAGCACGGCCTGGTCCTGCACGTCCATCTGGGCCTTTATGGCGCGTGGGATTTCGGCGGCGACGGCGGCTTCCGCGGGGCCTCCAGCATCGGTGCGCCCCGGAAGATGGGGGAGCGCGAAGTCTACGACGACGGCGGCAGCGCCCCGTACGCCGGTCCTCCCGCCCCCGTTGGCGCCGTCCGGGTCCGGCTGACCGGCAGCCACGGCTGGGCCGACCTGCGCGGCGCCACCACCTGCGAGGCGCTCACCGACGCGGAGGCCGACGCCGTCACCGCCCGCCTGGGACCGGACCCGCTGCGGGACCTCCCGGGCGACCGGGACGGCTTCGTCGCTACCCTCGGCAGGAAGCGCACGCCGCTGGCCACGCTGCTGATGGACCAGAAGGTGATCGCCGGCGTCGGCAACGTCTACCGTGCCGAACTGCTGTTCCGGCAACGGCTGGATCCCTGGCTCACCGGGGCGGCACTCCCGGCGGCGGCCGCCGGGCTGCTCTGGGACGACACCGTCGCCGTCATGTCCGACGGGATGCGGGACGGCCGCATCATCACCACTGGCCCCGGGTACTGGACGCAGGCCGCCGCGGGGGAGGGCCCGGCCGGCACGCTCCCCTTGCCCGAGGATGCCCACTACGTCTACCGGCGGCAGGGCCAGGAATGCCGGGTCTGCGGCACGGCCGTGGCGCTGGCCGAGCATGCCGCCCGCAAGCTGTACTGGTGCCCCGGCTGCCAGCAGGGCTGACCGGGAAGTCCGCGCGGTGCCCGTCTCTCCGGTGCCGGCAGGAGGCAACGAAAAGGCCCCTCCGGAGAGGGGCCATTCGTGGTGGTGCTGGAGAGGGGACGACGGGAATCGAACCCGCGTAATCAGTTTGGAAGACTGAGGCTTTACCATTAAGCTACGTCCCCGGGATCTTGCTGGAAATTCAGCAAAACTTCCGG
>DASSXE010000401.1:0-3966 GCA_035704125.1 Arthrobacter sp. | reverse complement strand
CCGATCTTGGCGGCGCGGACGGCGTCGATGATCACGCCGGCCGAGTTGGGCGAGTCCCAGACCTCCAGCTTGTATTCCAGGGACACCGGGGCGTCGCCGAAGTTGCGGCCTTCCAGGCGGACGAAGGCCCACTTGCGGTCGTCGAGCCACTGCACGTAGTCCGACGGGCCAATGTGCACGTTGCGGGGAGCGAGGTCGGCCTCGACGTTGGAGGTGACGGCCTGGGTCTTGGAGATCTTCTTGGACTCCAGCCGGTCACGCTCCAGCATGTTCTTGAAGTCCATGTTGCCGCCGACGTTCAGCTGGTAGGTGCGGTCCAGGGTGACGCCGCGGTCTTCGAAGAGCTTGGCCATGACGCGGTGCGTGATGGTGGCACCGATCTGGCTCTTGATGTCGTCGCCCACGATCGGCACGCCGGCCTCGGTGAACTTGTCCGCCCACTTCTTGGTTCCCGCGATGAAGACAGGCAGCGCGTTGACGAAGCCGACGCCGGCGTCGATTGCGCACTGCGCGTAGTACTCTGCCGCTTCCTGGGATCCGACCGGCAGGTAGCAGACCATGACGTCGACCTTGGCGTCCTTGAGGGCCTGGACGACGTCGACCGGCTCTTCCGGGGACTGCTCGATGGTCTCGAGGTAGTACTTGCCGAGGCCGTCGAGGGTCGGGCCGCGCTGGACGGTGACGCCGGTCGGCGGGACGTCGGCAATCTTGATGGTGTTGTTCTCGCTGGCGAGGATGGCGGCGGAGAGGTCCTGGCCCACCTTCTTGCCGTCGACGTCGAACGCCGCGACGAACTCCACGTCGTTGACGTGGTACTTGCCGAACTGGACGTGCATCAGCCCCGGGATCGTGGCCTCGGGATCGGCGTCCCGGTAGTACTCGACACCCTGGACCAGCGACGTGGCGCAGTTACCCACGCCGACGATTGCAACACGAATCGGATTTGCAGACACGAAACTCCCTTTGAGACAACCAACAGGTACCCGGCGCGGACGCACTCTGATGTACGACGGCGGCAAAGCGGGCACGACGCCGTGCGGCGCCCTTGCATTCTAGTCAACGGTGCCGCGGCCGGAGTTGTTCCCGGCCGCGGCACCGTTTCTGTAACGGAGCCCGTTACAGGGGACGCGGCGGTGTGCCGCGCCGGAGGCTTACTTTTGCTTCCACAGGTTGATGTCGGACTCGACGGCGAACTCGTCGATGGCGTCCAGTTCCCCGTCGCTGAACTCCAGGTTGCCGACCGCGGCCAGGCTGTCCTCGAGCTGACGGACGCTGGAGGCGCCCACCAGGGCGGAGGTGACCGGTGTGCCCTTCTGCTGGTCGCGGAGGACCCAGGCGATGGCGAGCTGCGCCAGGGTCTGGCCGCGTCCCTCGGCGATCCGGTTCAACCCGCGGACCCGGTCCAGATTTTCCTCGGTGATCATTCCCTGGTCCAGGGACTTGTGCTGCGCCGCGCGGGAGTCCTCGGGGACGCCGTTGAGATAGCGGTCCGTGAGCATGCCCTGGGCCAGCGGCGAGAACGCGATGGAGCCGGCGCCCACCTGGTCCAGTGCCTCATAGAGGTTGGGACTGCCGTTTTCGGTCCAGCGGTTCAGCATCGAGTAGCTGGGCTGGTGGATCAGCAGCGGCGTGCCGAGTTCCTTGAGGATCCGGGCTGCCTCGAGGGTCTGCTCCGGGGTGTAGGAGGATATCCCGGCGTAGAGGGCCTTGCCGGACCGGACGGCGTGGTCCAGGGCGCCCATGGTTTCCTCCATCGGCGTCTCGGGGTCCGGGCGGTGGCTGTAGAAGATGTCGACGTAGTCCAGGCCCATGCGCTGCAGGGACTGGTCCAGGCTGGCCAGCAGGTACTTGCGGGATCCCCACTCGCCGTAGGGGCCCGGCCACATGTCGTACCCGGCCTTGGTGGAGATGACCAGCTCGTCACGGTAGGGCGCGAAATCGTCCTTCAGGTGCCGGCCGAAGTTGGTTTCTGCCGAACCGGCCAGCGGCCCGTAGTTGTTGGCGAGGTCGAAGTGGGTGACGCCCAGGTCGAAGGCACGCCGCAGGATGGCCCGCTGGACCTCGAAGGGCTTGTCATCGCCGAAGTTGTGCCAGAGGCCCAGGGAAATGGCCGGCAGTTTCAGGCCACTGCGGCCCACCCGCCGGTACGGCATGGAGTCGTAGCGGGTATCTGCTGCGGTGTACGTCATGGTTGTCCTTCCTTGCTGACGTGGTGACTAAGGTGCAACGATGCCGGCGCTGTGGCCGGGCAGTTCAAGGCTGCCGGCGGTGAGGTCGACGGCGTCGTCGGTGGCCAGCAGCAGCGTGCCCCCGGTGACCGGTACGGACCGTGCTTCGGCAGCAAAGTTCATCGCGACCTCCACGCTGCCGCGGCGCAGCCGCAGCCAGCCCTCGTCCTCGCTGAAGTCGACGGCGGTGTCCGCGAACCCGGCGCCGGCGAGTTCCGGTGTCGCCCGGCGGAGGGCGATCAGTTCCCGGTAGAGCGCCAGCAGCCGGGCGTGCCCGCCCGTTTCGGCCTCGGACCAGTCCAGTTTCGAGCGGGTGAACGTCGCGGGGTCCTGCGGATCCGGCACGACGGCGGGATCCCAGCCCATCCGTTCGAATTCCTTGATCCGGCCCTCAGCCGTGGCTTTTCCAAGCTCCGGTTCCGGGTGCGAGGTGAAGAACTGCCACGGCGTGGTGGCCCCGTACTCCTCGCCCATGAACAGCATCGGCGTGAACGGGGCGGTCAGGGTCGCCACGGCGGCGAGCGCCAGTTGCCCGTAGCCCAGGGTCTGGGCGAGCCGGTCGCCGGTGGCCCGGTTGCCGATCTGGTCGTGGTTCTGGTTGCACACCACGAGGGCCGCCGGGTGCACCAGGCCGGTGTTGATGGGCCGGCCGTGGTGGCGTTCCCGGAAGCTGGAGTAGCTTCCGTCGTGGAAGAAGCCCTTCTCGAGGACCTTGGCCAGGGCGCCGACGGAGTCGAAATCGGCGTAGTAGCCGGTGGTTTCGCCGCTGACGTTGACGTGGACGGCGTGGTGGAAATCATCGCTCCACTGGCCGGCCAGCCCGTAGCCGTTGACGTCGCGCGGGTAGAGAAGGCGCGGGTTGTTCAGGTCCGACTCGGCGATCATCGTCGCGGGTCGCCCGGTTTCGGCGGCGACGGTGTCCGCCAGGGCACCGAAGTCCTCCAGTAGGTGGACCGCGCGCTCGTCCTTGAAAGCGTGCACGGCGTCGAGCCGCAGACCGTCCACGTGGTAATCGCGCAGCCACATGGCCGCGTTCTCCAGGATGTAGGAGCGGACGACGTCGGAGCCGGGCCCGTCGAGGTTGACCGAATCCCCCCAGGTGTTGCCCTCCCCCGACTTCAGGTAGGGGCCGAACCGGGGAAGATAGTTGCCGCTGGGGCCGAGGTGGTTGTAGACGACGTCCTGGATAACGCCCAGGCCGGCGGCGTGGGCAGCATCGACGAAACGCTGGTACGCCGCCGGGCCGCCGTAGCCTTCGTGCACGGTGTACCAAAGGACGCCGTCGTAGCCCCAGTTGTGGGTGCCGTTGAAGCCGTTGACCGGCAGCAGTTCCACGAAGTCGACGCCCAGTCCGGCGACGTAGTCGAGCTTTCCGACCGCCGCGTCCAGGGTGCCTTCGGGGGTGAAGGTGCCCAGGTGCAGCTCATAGATCACGCTGCCCTGCAGTTCACGGCCCTTCCAGCCGGCGTCGGACCACTGGTGGCTGCCGGCGTCGAAGGTCCGCGACAGCGAGTGCACGCCCTCAGGCTGGCGCCGGGAGCGCGGGTCCGGAAGCGGCGCCGAGTCCCCGTCCAGCAGGTAGCCGTAGTCGACGTCGCGGTCCGACGGCGCGCCCGGGGCGGTCCACCAGCCCTCCGGGCCGCCGGCCGCCCGGGTCATCGGATACCGCTGCCCGTCGGCGAGCAGGACGACGTCCTGCGCCTCCGGCGCCCAGAGGTCGAAGCGGTCAGGTCCGTGT
>DASSXE010000304.1:0-2967 GCA_035704125.1 Arthrobacter sp. | reverse complement strand
CCGGCTCCGGTTCGTCCCGAACCGTTACGTGGTGAACCCTGGCGTCCCGCCTGTGTCATGACCCGTCCTTCGTTTGTTGAAATCTTCTGCGCAGGCAGGTGTAGTGCCTACATTCTTCCTGCGTCGTAATATTCTGCGATGCCTTCCAGCCCCGGAAGATGGGGTGAAAGCTGCGGCAGCTCTGCCACCGAGCCGATTCCCATGCGTTCCAGGAAATACGACGTGGTGCGGTACAGGGTGGCTCCGGATTCCGGATCGTGTCCTGAATCCTCGATGAGCCCCCGCTGCATCAGCGTCCGCACCACGGAGTCAACGTTGACCCCTCGAATTGCCGATACGCGGGCCCGGGAAACGGGCTGGCGGTAGGCGATGACGGCGAGCGTTTCGAGCGCCGCCTGCGTCAGCCTGGCTGTTTGGCCCTCCAGCACGAACCCGCCGACAACGTCGGCAAATTCGGCGCGGGAGTAGATCCGCCAACCGCCGGCAATGTTCCGCAATTCAAAACCCCGGGGGGCGCTAACCGCATCCGGGGAACTACCAGTATAGCCGTTATACTCCCGCTGCAGTTCCCGCAGCAGGTCTTCGACGACGTCGGCGGGCAGGGCCAGGCCGGCGGCGAGGTCCGCGGCCGTGGCCGGTTGGTCGATGACCATCAGTACCGCCTCCAGGGCCGCGCGGGGGCCGCCCGGCAGCGCGGTGACGTCCGGTACGCCGGTGGTTTCGGTCATGGCTGGTCCTCATATTCTTCGCCCAGGCTGCCGCTGTTCCACTGCGGATCGTTGGCGGTCCAGTGCACGGAGAGCTCGCCCAGGGGCAGCAACTGGTCGAAGGCCACCGCCTTGTCCCGGAACATCTCCAGGAGGGCGAGGAAGCGTGCCACCACCACCAGGGTGGATTCGGCGTCGGCGGTCAGCGCCCGGAAGGTCAGCGGCTTGCCCTGCCGCAGGCGCAGCCCGATGATTTCGGCCTGTTCCTTGACGCTGACCGGGCTCCCGTGGAGGTGGTCGAGGCCGACCTCGGTGGGAGCGGCTTCCTTGGCCTTGAGGGCCGCCTCGGCGAGGGCCGCGAATTGCTGTGGCGAGTGTTTCCACACCAGCTCCGGCAACAGGGCCGCGAAGTGCCCCTCCAGGGCGACCTGCCGGGGATAGCGCTGTCCCTCCAGTTCCAGGGTGGATCCGAGGAGGCCGGCCACGTGCTTGAAGGCCTTGTACTGGAGCAGACGGGCGAACAAAAGGTCACGGGCTTCCAGCAGCGCCACGTCGTCGTCGTCCTCGACCTCACCGGCCGGCAGCAGCCGGGCCGCCTTCAGGTCCAGCAGGGTGGCCGCGACTACCAGGAATTCGCTGGCCTCGTCGAGGGCCCATTCCTCCCCCTGCTGCTGAAGGTTCCGGGTGTACTTGATGAACTCGTCCGTGACGGTGGCGAGGGCCACCTCGGTGATGTCCAGCTGGTGCTTGGTGATCAGGCCGAGCAACAGGTCGAACGGTCCGGTGAAGTTGGTCAGCCTGACCTCGAAGCCGGGCTTCCGGGCGGTCGCCGCGGGCGGCTCCGCCGTCGTGGTGCCGAGGGCTGCCACGTTGCCGGTTAGGGCGCGCCGCCGCGCGAGATCAGTTCCTTGGCCAGGCGGCGGTAGGCGTCGGCCCCGGCGTGGTTGCCGGCATAGCTGGTGATCGGTTCTGCGGCGACGGTGGCGTCGGCGAACTTGATGGAGCGCTTGATCACGGTCTCAAAGACCTTGTCGCCGAAGGCCTCGACCAGCCGGGCGATGACTTCCCGGCCGTGCAGGGTCCGTGCGTCGTACATGGTGGCGAGGACCCCGTCGACCTGCAGGCGGGGGTTCAGCCGGTCCTGGACCTTGTCGATGGTTTCGACCAGCAGCGCCACGGCGCGCAGGGCGAAGAACTCGCAGATCAGCGGGATGATCACGCCGTGCGCGGCGGTCAGGGCGTTGACGGTGAGCAGGCCCAGCGACGGCTGGCAGTCGATCAGGACGACGTCGTAGTCGTCCTCGACCTTCTTCAGCGCGCGGTCCAGCACCTGTTCGCGGGCTACCTCGTTGACCAGCTGGACCTCGGCGGCGGAGAGGTCGATGTTGGCCGGCAGCAGGTCCACGTTCTCGACGCCGGTCGTCTGGATGGCGTCGCGGATGTCGACCTTGCGGTCCATCAGCACGTTGTAGACCGTCAGGTCCAGTTCGTGCGGGTTGGTGCCGAGGCCGGCGGAGAGCGCACCCTGGGGGTCGAAATCCACCAGGAGGACGCGGCGGCCGTATTCGGCCAGCGCGGCGGCCAGGTTGATGGTGGACGTCGTCTTGCCGACGCCGCCCTTCTGGTTCACCATGGCGATCACCCGGGCGGGTCCGTGGGAAGACAGCGGCGCAGGCTCCGGGAATTCGCGGAGGGGGCGCCCGGTGGGGCCCATGACGGCGTCGTCCAGGTCGAGTTCGGTGCCTTCCAGAGTGGCTGACCCCTGTTCGCTGCTCACGTATCTATCCACACTTTCGATGACGTTGATTCTCGTGCCCGACCCTGCCGGCTTTCGGGATGGCGGGGATCGTTATTCATCCCAAGGTTACAGCCCCCGACACGGTATTCCGCGGACCTTGACAACCGCCGTTTTGCGCGCCTTGACCTTCTGGTAGAGGTCGAGGGTTGTCCTCGGGCATCCCGTCCGGGCGCAGAAAACCGCCCGGACGCCGCGGCTGCGTCCGGGCGGTTTCGGGTTGGTGCGGGGCGTTCCTTAGGCGTTGGCCGGGACCGGCTGGGGTGCCGGCTCGACGGCGGGCTGGACCGCGGAGTGACCGGCGATCATGGTCTGCTCGTCGAAGGGGGCTGCGCCGGAGAGGACACGCTCGACCTGGCCGCCGTCGATCTCCTTGACCCAGGTGCCGATCAGGATGGTGGCGACGGCGTTGCCGGTGAAGTTGGTCAGCGCGCGGGCCTCGGACATGAAGCGGTCGATGCCGAC
>DASSXE010000280.1:0-3622 GCA_035704125.1 Arthrobacter sp. | reverse complement strand
CACCCGGTGAGCCCGGTAACCCTGGAGACCGTCCGGACGGTCCTGGACCAGGCCCGGATCTCCATCCGCAACTCCCTGGCGGACTGAAAGGGCCCTGCACGGCCGCTCCGGTTCGCGGCGGGTCCGCCGATGTGGGAGACTTGAGGGCAGCTCTTTTGAGTACCAAGATTAAGGAGGCCAGCTATGAGCAAGCGTGCACGTAAACGTCGTGACCGTAAGCGTGGCGGCGCGAACCACGGTAAGCGTCCCAACGCCTAAGCTACGGCTAGGATTGATAGCTTTAAGCCAAAGACCCCGGAAACCTCACGGTTCCGGGGTCTTTCGCTGTCCTGGCGGCGGTCCGTCCGGGGCCGCCTGCGGTCTTTCTACGCGTCCGCGTCGGCCTCGACGGGGCGATACGCGTGGATCCGGTCCAGGATCGAGTTCTTGAGGTTCTCCGGCGCAGCCTCCGTGCAGGAGCGCTTGACCATCACCCGGATGACACACTCCAGGTCGTACTGCTCATGGCACTCCGGACACCCGTCCAGATGGTCCTTGATCTCGGCAATATCGTCGTGCGTCAGGGCGCCGTCGAGATACTCGTAGATGCGCTGCATCCGGGTGTCATCGCAGTCGCCCAGTCCCTGGCAGTCGCTCATTTCCTGTTCTCCTGATTCTTGCCATCAGCCGAAGCGTCGGTCTCGCCAGCGGCCTTGAATCCCCGCTCCGCGGCGTAATCGGCCAGCATGTCCCGCAACATCCGCCGGCCGCGGTGCAGCCGGGACATGACGGTCCCGATCGGGGTATTCATAATGTCTGATATTTCCTTGTACGCGAAGCCCTCCACGTCGGCGAAATACACCGCCAGCCGGAATTCTTCCGGAATCGACTGCAGGGCCCGCTTCACGTCCGAGTCCGGCAGGTGGTCCAGCGCTTCTGCCTCCGCCGAGCGCAACCCCGTGGAGGTGTGCGACTCGGCCCGCGCCAGCTGCCAGTCCTCGATCGTGTCCGAGTTGGACTGCAGCGGCTCGCGCTGGCGCTTGCGGTAAAGATTGATGTACGTGTTGGTCAGGATCCGGTAGAGCCAGGCTTTGAGGTTCGTTCCCGGCTTGTACTGATGAAAGGCGGAGAAAGCCTTGGTGTAGGCCTCCTGGACCAGGTCCTCCGCGTCGGCCGGGTTCCGGGCCATCCGCATGGCAGCGGAATACAGCTGGTCCACGTACTGCATCGCGTCGCGCTCGAAGCGGATACGCCGCTCGTCCGTGCTCTCGACGGCGGTGTCCAGAGGCTGTCCGGTGCCGTCCGCGGCGACGGTTTCCACCGCCGCGCGTTCGGCGACGGCATCCTCGGTGGCGGCGTCCCGAAGGGCCTTCGTGGCGGCGGCGTCGTTTCCGGCTACCTCGTGCTTGGCCGCAACGGCCGGATCCATGGTGCTCATTGCGTTCAAGTCTACTGTCACCTTCGGCCGCGCGCCCGTTTTCACGGTCCGCGACGGGCCCGCGAAGGCATCCGCCCACGGGTTGGCGACGGCCGCGTCCGTCCGTTCAGAATCCTCAACCAGAATCAAACTTCCGCCTCTCTTCGCTCGTTTCGGCACTACCTGCACAACCCCCGGGAACAGGCAAATATTCCGCAAAAGTGCAAGACTAGAACCGGTTCCCCCGCAGAGCACCCGCGGTTCATCCACCCAGGAGGAAATTCATGTCGCTTGTCCGCTTTATCGCCCGCCCCATGCTCGCCTCCAGTTTCGTGCTAGCAGGCATGGACAAACTGCGGAACGCGGACGACACGGCCACCCAGCTCTCCCCCCTGTTGAGCCGCGCCGCCGACGCCCTGCCCTTCCAGACCAGCGAAAAGACCCTGGCCCGCGTCATTGGCGGGGCACAGGTCGGCGCCGGAGCGTGCTTCGCCCTCGGCAAGTTCGCCCGGCTCTCCGCGACGGTGCTCGGCGTCATCTCCGCCCTGAACGCCTACGTCGAATGGCGCAGCGCGGACATCTCCTCGAAGGAGGGCCGCGAAGCCCGCCGCAAGCAGCTGCTGAAGAACGTCACCCTGACCGGCGGCGTGCTCCTGGCCTCCGTCGATACCGCAGGCAAGCCCAGCCTCGCCTGGCGTGCCGAGCACCTCGCGGCGGATGCCCGGAGGTCCACCGCCCACCTCGCCTCCGACGCCCGCAAGACCACAGCCCACCTCACAGCGGATGCCCGTAAAACCACCGGCAAGAAGCTGAAGAAAGCCGACAAGGCGGTCCGCAAGGCCGTCGACAGCGCCGTTAAGGCCTAAGACGCCAATGACCGGCACTCCCGCCGCCGCAGTTGAATCCGTGCCGGCCGGCGGCGGCCCGCACTGGCGTGCGCCGTTCGCCGACCGTCCCGTCGACGCCACCGTCACGGTTCCGGGTTCCAAGTCGCTCACCAACCGCTACCTGGTGCTGGCCGCCCTCGCCGACGGCCCCTCCCGCCTGAGGGCGCCGCTGCACTCCCGCGATTCGGCTCTGATGGTCGAGGCGCTGCGCCAGCTGGGCGCCACCATCACCGAGGTTCCCGGAGACGGCGCCTTCGGGCCCGACCTGGAAATCCTGCCGGCGGCGCCGGGCGCCGCCGCGGGGGAGGCCAGCATCGATTGTGGACTCGCCGGCACGGTCATGCGCTTCGTGCCGCCGCTCGCCGCACTGCGTGCCGGCAGGACGGTGTTCGACGGCGATCCGCATGCCCGGCTGCGGCCGATGGGCACCATCATCGACGCCTTGGCCGGCCTCGGCGTCGCCGTCAGCGCTCCCGACGGCGGGACCGCGTCCTCGCTGCCCTTCGCCGTCGACGGTGCCGGACGCGTCCGCGGCGGCCACCTGGTCATCGATGCCAGCGCCTCCTCCCAGTTCGTGTCGGCGCTGCTGCTGGCCGGTGCCCGCTTCACCGAAGGTCTGCATCTTGAGCACCGGAGCGACGCAAACCCCGGGCAGGCCGTCCCCAGCCTGGACCACATCGCGATGACGGTCGCCACCCTGCGCGGGGTGGGCGTCGACGTCGACGACTCGGTACCGAACCACTGGGTGGTCTCCCCCGGCACGATCCGCGGCTTCGACCGCAGGATCGAACAGGACCTCTCCAACGCCGGACCGTTCCTTGCCGCGGCCCTCGCCAGCGGCGGAACCGTCAGGATTCCCGACTGGCCGGAGCACACCACCCAGGTCGGTGACCTCTGGCGAGGCATCCTCACCACGATGGGAGCCACCGTCAACCTGGCCGACGGCACCCTGACCGTCACCGGCGGGCGCGGGATCACCGGCGGCACCTTCGCCGACACCAGCGAACTTGCACCCACCGTCGCCGCCCTGTGCGCACTGGCGGCCGGCCCGTCCCGGCTCACCGGCATCGCCCACCTGCGCGGCCACGAAACGGACCGGCTCGCGGCCCTGGTCACCGAGATCAACCGGCTCGGCGGCGACGCCGAGGAAACCCCCGACGGACTCATCATCCGGCCCGCCCCGCTGCACGGCGGCGTCGTGCACAGCTACGCGGACCACCGGATGGCCACGGCCGGCGCCATCCTCGGCCTGGCCGTGCCCGGCGTCGAGGTCGAAGACATCGGCACCACCGCCAAGACCATGCCCGGCTTCCCGCAGCTGTGGGCGGCGATGCTCGGC
>DASSXE010000263.1:0-7074 GCA_035704125.1 Arthrobacter sp. | reverse complement strand
AGGGTTCTGGGGAGGTAATCACCGCCGTCGTGGGAGACCACGACGGCGGTGACTTGTACTTCTTGAAGAATTAGACTGCCCGCTTCCTAAGCCGGCGGCGTTCCCGCTCGGAGAGGCCGCCCCAGATACCAAAGCGTTCATCGTTGGACAACGCGTACTCCAGGCACTGGGAACGGACGTTGCACGCACCGCAAACCTTCTTGGCGTCGCGGGTGGAGCCGCCCTTTTCGGGGAAGAATGCTTCCGGATCGGTCTGGGCGCACAGCGCGTCCGTCTGCCAGCCAAGTTCGCCTTCGTCGTCGAAGTCCTGCTGTGCCGGCAAGCCGATCCACACGGGCTGGGCAATGCTTGCCTGGTCCGGGGTATGCAGTTCCATCGGCGGGTCCAGCGGATCGTCATCAAGGTCCGGGTTCCCCGCCAGGAGAGCCTCATGGGCTGCGAGGAAGGCCGTGGCCTGGTCCTGCAGCGAATCCTGCGCGTGTTCGTTGTACCGCTCTGCGGCATCCGGATCGGCCGGGTCTACGTACCAGTCACTCGGCACCCCGCGCGAACGGTACTTGGCCGTCGCTTGGCCCGCGACGACTTCATCTTCATGGATACGCTCTGCAAGCCCCATTGGCGTTCCCTCTCTGATTGGCAGCCATTGCTTGACCCACGGACACTCGGTTGTGTGCCGGCTGATGCGCAGTGGCTTTCGATACCTAATTACACGTGTGTAAGTATCGGGGAGTCAAGCGGCAGCGGAGATAATAATCAATTCCTTGGGAATTCCTTGGACACGCCACGCCACGGAATTTTCCGGCGCCGTGTCGCACGCCTCCGCCAAAATGACAGCATGCTGACCAGTTTTCTGCGCCCGACGTCCAATACTGCTCCCCTTCGGCAGTGATTGCGGCATCTTCAGGCGCCCGCACTCCCCCGCCCCCGCCGCCCTCCCGGCCCTGCCCCCGGACGCCGGATACCGCTTCGTGACGGAGATCACACAGGCGCCCCGTGGCAAGATGAACGCCATGAGTATCCCCGCCTTCGAGCTGATGACAGCGCTGCGCTCCGGCCAGTCCACCTCCCCGCGCCTGACCTGGTACGGCCCCGACGCGGAACGTGTGGAACTGTCCGGCCGCGTGCTGGACAACTGGGTGGCCAAGACCAGCAACCTGCTCCAGGACGAACTCGACGCGGAACCCGGGACCCGGCTGCGGCTGGACCTGCCCGCGCACTGGAAATCCCTCGTGCTGGCCCTGGCGGCCTGGCAACTGGGCATGGAGGTGGTGCTCGACGCCGGGGCCGCCGAGCTGCTGGCCACCGCGGATCCGGCACCCGCCGCCGCCGAAGGCGGCTACGAGTCGGTGCTGGCGGTTGCGCTTCCGGCCCTGGCGATGCGCTGGGCCGGCGGGCTGCCCTCCGGCGTCGTGGACTTCGCCGCCGAGGTGCGCGCCCATGGGGACGTCTTCATGCCGCACATCGAGGCGGAGGCGGAGCGCACCGCCCTCCGGGATTCCGCGGGGGCGACGCACCCGCATGCAGCGTTACTGGAGACATTTGCGGCGATACCCGGCGGCGCCACGGGGAACCCGCCCCGCGTGCTGGTCCGGGCGGAAGACGGCCTCGAAGCGGTCCTGGCCCGGGCACTGGCGGCCTGGGGTCAGGACGGCTCCGTGGTGTTGGTGCACCCGGACGTCGAAGTGACCGGGCGCCTGCTGGGCGACGAGCGGGTCAGCCAGGGCTGACCGGCCCGGCCTCAGTGCCGGTCGGGCCTGGCGCCAGGAGCGCCCGGTTGCCGGGCCGAGGGAACGCCGGCGGTCTCGTGGCCGTGGGCGTGCCTTTCGATGATTTCGTGGTCCTGCGAGAATTCCGGCTCGTCGTCCAGTTCCTGATTGAAGACCAGGAACCGGTAGGCGAAGAACCGCACCACGGTGGCGACGAGGATACCCACCACGCCGGCGAGGAACAGCATGTTCTTGTCGTTGATCCCCATGCCGTACTTGGCGAGGGCGGTCAGTCCGGTCGAGATGCCGATGCCGATGCCGTTGATCAGCACGAACATCAGGAATTCGCGCAGCACGTTGGCCTGGCGGCGGTGCCGGAAGGTCCAGAAGCGGTTGGCGATCCAGGAGAAGATCGTGGCCACGGTGGCCCCGACGAAGCGGGCCTTTGCCTCGCTGTCGGTCATCGGCCCGTGCATCAGGTAATACGTCAGGCCGTTGTCAATGACGAAGGCGACACCGCCGACGGCGCCGAACTTCGCTACTTCGCGCCAAAAGAGCGAGGCGAGCCCGCGGATCCGGTCTGCAAGTGTGTTGATCATGACCCTCCGAGGCCTTTTGCTGTCTGTCGGCCGGATGGCCAACGGCCCATTTTAGCGCCGATTCCCGGGAGTTTGCCCCGAGGGCCGGCGGACGGGCTGGCCCTCCCCGCGGCGGCAGGCAACCGGGCGGGGTCCGGCGGCCGCGGCTCGCCCGCCGGGAAACCGCCCGGAAACTGCGCGCCGGGCCGCGTCAAACCGGGCCCGATCGGGGACTTAGTGGGGTTAAGCAGGGCGTCCCGGGCCGCTTCCGGCGCACTGTTCGGTAGTCTGGTCGATGTGACTTTTCCTGTAATCGGCGTGGTTGGCGGCGGCCAGCTAGCCCGCATGATGGCCCCTGCCGCGACCGCCCTCGGCTTCGAACTCCGTGTCCTGGCGGAGGCTGACGACGTCTCCGCCGTCGCCGCCGTGGCCAAGGCCCCGGTCGGTGACTACAAGGACCTGGACCACCTGCTGGAGTTTTCCCGCGGCCTGGACGTCCTGACCTTTGACCACGAGCACGTCCCGACGGCGCACCTGCGCGCCCTGATCGACGCCGGCGTCAACGTCCACCCGGGCCCCGACGCCCTGGTCAACGCCCAGGACAAGCTGGTCATGCGGGCGGCCATTGACCGGCTGGAGCTCCCGAACCCGCGCTGGGCCGCGGTGGACGACGTCGATGCCCTCGTGGCCTTTGGTGACGACGCCGGCTGGCCCGTGGTGCTGAAGACGCCCCGCGGCGGCTACGACGGCAAGGGCGTGCGGATCCTCGCGTCCGCCGAGGACGCCGCGGCCTCCGCCGACTGGTTCGAGGCCATGTCCCCGCTGCTGGCCGAGGCCAAGGTGGAGTTCAGCCGTGAACTCTCCGCCATGGTCGCCCGCACCCCGGACGGCGAATGCCGGGCCTGGCCCGTGGTGCACACCATCCAGGTGGACGGTGTCTGCGACGAGGTCATTGCCCCGGCCCTGGACATCCCGCTGGAGGTGGCCGCCGCGGCGGAGGACGCCGCGGTCCGGATTGCGAATGAACTCGGCGTCACCGGGGTCATGGCCGTGGAGATGTTCGAGACCCCCGGCGTCGGTGCCGGCTTCCTGATCAACGAACTGGCCATGCGTCCGCACAACACCGGCCACTGGACCCAGGACGGCTCCGTCACCAGCCAGTTCGAGCAGCACCTGCGCGCCATCCTGAACCTGCCGCTCGGCGCCACCGACCTGCTGGGTCCGGTGGTGGTCATGAAGAACTTCCTGGGCGGCGCGAACCAGAACTTGTTCTCGGCCTACCCCGCGGCCCTGGCCAGCGAGCCCGCCGCCAAGGTCCACTGCTACGGCAAGGCGGTGCGTCCCGGCCGTAAGATCGGCCACGTCAACCTTGTCGGCGGCTCAGCCGCCGACGTCGACTCCGTCCGGCAACGTGCCGGGGCGGTCGCGAACATCATCCGGGACGGACGGCCGCAGGCCGGCACCATCCCGGGAACCTCCGGGGAGACCGCATGAACACCAGCACCGCCGTCAGCACCGACGCCCTCAACCCGGCCCAGGCCGGCGGGGACGCGAAACCGATCGTTGGACTGGTGATGGGCTCGGACTCGGACTGGCCGGTCATGGAGGCCGCCGCCGAGGCGCTGGCCGAGTTCGGCATCGCCTTCGAGGCCGACGTCGTGTCCGCCCACCGGATGCCCGCCGAGATGATCCGCTACGGGCAGACCGCGCACGAACGCGGCCTCCGGGTGATCATCGCCGGGGCCGGCGGCGCCGCCCACCTGCCCGGCATGCTGGCCTCTGTCACGCCGTTGCCGGTCATCGGCGTGCCGGTGCCGCTGAAGACCCTGGACGGCATGGACTCCCTCCTTTCCATCGTGCAGATGCCTGCCGGCGTGCCGGTGGCCACAGTATCGATCGGCGGCGCCCGCAACGCTGGACTGCTCGCGGTGCGGATACTGGCCTCCGGCACCGACGCCCTCGCCGGGGAACTGCGAACCGAGCTGGTCCGTTTCGCCCAGGAACTCAACGATGCCGCCACCGCCAAGGGCGCGAACCTGCGCAGCAAGGTGGCAGAGGTGTTCTCCGCAGAGAATGCCGCGCCGCGGGGCGGCCGGTAAGGATCCAGTACATGAACCAGGGATCCGCCGGTACGCCCGAAGCGACCCGACCAACCCGGGCGCCCCTGACAGACCCGGTCCGGTATCCGAGGGGGTCCGCGCCGTCCTTCCTGACCCGGCGCGGCGTCGTGCTGATCCTGCTGACCCTGTTGGTGCCCGGCAGCGCCCAGCTGGTGGCGGGCAACCGACGCCTGGGCCGGGCCGCGCTCCGTGTCACGCTCACCGTCTGGGCCCTGGTCCTGGTGGCGCTGCTGCTGCTGGCGCTCGCCCGTCCCGCCCTGATCAACCTCATCGCCAACCCGGCCACCTCGCTGATCCTGGTGATCGTGCTCGCCGGCCTCGCCCTCGGCTGGGCGGCACTGTTCCTGAACACCCTGCGGCTGATCCGGCCGGTGCTGCTGCCGGCGGCGCGGACCCGGGCCGCCGTCATCATCGGCCTGGTCGTCGCCATGGTGCTCAGCAGCGGCAGCCTCGGCTACGCCGCCTACCTGCTGAACGTCGGCCGCGACGCGATCGGCACCATCTTCGCCAACGGTCCGGCGATGGAACCCTCCGAGGGCCGGTACAACTTCCTGATGATGGGCGGCGACGCCGGGGCTGACCGTACCGGGCGGCGGCCGGACAGCCTCTCGGTGATCAGCGTCGACGCCAAGACCGGCGCCTCGGCGATCATCTCCATCCCCCGCAACCTGCAAAACGCCCGGTTCAGCGACGATTCCCCGATGCGGAAGATCTACCCGGACGGGTACAACTGCGGCGACGAGTGCCTGATCAATGCGATCAACACCGAGGTCACCAACGAGCACCAGGACCTCTACCCCGGCGTTGAGGATCCCGGCGCCCAGGCCACCCTGGAGGCGGTCTCCGGCACCCTGGGCATCAAGGTCCAGGCCTACGTCCTGGTGGACATGGACGGTTTCGCCAAGCTCATCGATGCGATGGGCGGGATCAAGATCAGGGCCGGCGGCTGGGTGCCGATCAGCGGCGAGACCATCGACGAACTCCATGGCATCCACGGCATGCCGCTGGGCTGGATCCCGGCCGGCAATAACACGCTGGACGGCTACCACGCCCTCTGGTACGGGCGGTCCCGGGAATTCGTTGACGACTACGCCCGGATCGCGCGCCAGCAGTGCGTCCAGCAGGCCATGCTCAAGCAGCTGGACCCGGCCACCCTGCTCTCGAAATTCGAGGACATCGTCAAGGCCGGCACCAAGGTGGTGGACTCCAACATCTCCTCCAGCCAGCTGGGCAGCTTCGTGGACCTCGCGATGAAGTCCAAGGGGCAGCAGGTGCGGCGGCTGACCATCGGGCCGCCCGACTTCGACGCGACGTTCTCCACCGTCCCGGACTTCGACAAGATCCACCAGGCGGTCGACACGCTGCTCGGACCCGCTCCCCAGGCAGGTGCCGCCGGCGACACGCTGCGCCAGCCGGCCGGCGCGCCCGGGCCGCTCTCCGCCGCCGGCACGCTTCCCGGGATTGCGCCCGGCACGCAGCCTGCCCCGTCGCCGTCGTCCTCCGACTTCACCCCGGTGACCACGACGCCCGACGGCGAACCGATCACCGAGCAGATGCTCAATGACTTCAAGCGCGACGGCGACGAACAGTCCATCCGCAACCTCGTAGCCACCAACGGCCAATGCGCCCCGCTCTAAGATAGGGACCCATGTACGCACTCGAGAACGTCCTGCGGCCATACGCCTGGGGATCCACCACCGCGATCGCGGGACTGCTGGGACGCCCGGCCTCCGGCGGACCCGAAGCCGAACTCTGGATCGGCGCGCACCCGGACTCCCCCTCCCTGGCGTCTGCCGCGGCCGACGACGGCGGCGCGCTGGGCCTGGATGAGCTGATCGCCCGGGACCCGGAACACTTCCTGGGCCGGGAGAGCGTGGCCGGGTTCGGGCCGCGGCTGCCGTTCCTGCTGAAGGTCCTCGCCGCCGAGCGTCCGCTCTCTCTTCAGGTGCACCCGACCCTGGAGCAGGCCCGCGCCGGGTTCGCCCGCGAGGAAGCCGCGGGAGTCGGCCACGGCGCGGCAACCCGCAACTACAAGGATGACAACCACAAGCCGGAGATGATCTTCGCGCTGACACCGTTCGAGGCGCTCTGCGGCTTCCGGCCCGCGGCCGGGTCCCGGGCCGTCTTCCAGCACCTGGCCGGCTGCTTTGACCAGGCCGGCGTAGAGCTTCCGCGGCTGATCCCGGAGCTGCTGGCGGACCTGGCGCAGCCGGACGAGGCGGCAGCCCTGCAGGCAGCGTTCGAGCGGCTGATCGCTGGCGACGACGTGGCCGCAGCGACGTCCGCCGTCGTCGGCCTCCTGGCCGCCGGCGCACCGTTGGGCCAGCACGGCGCGGAACTGGGCACGGCCGTGAACCTCAACGAGGAGTACCCCGGGGACCCCGGCGTTCTGATCTCGCTGCTGCTGAACCGGATCTCGCTGGCGCCCGGCGAGGCCGTGTACCTGCCCGCCGGCAACGTGCACGCCTACCTCCACGGCCTGGGTATCGAGGTGATGGCGTCCTCGGACAACGTCCTCCGCGGCGGCCTGACCCCGAAGTTCGTGGACGTTCCCGAACTGCTGAAGACCGTCGCCTTCGAGGCCGTGGGCGTGCCCGCCCTGCAGGCCGAGACCACGATGCTGGACCAGGAGCTCTACCGGCCGCCGTTCCGTGAATTCCAGCTGCAGCG
>DASSXE010000079.1:0-2018 GCA_035704125.1 Arthrobacter sp. | reverse complement strand
AAACTTGTCCGTGGCGGGCAAGCCACCGTGCTGGAGCTGGAAATCAACGCCGGCCGGGCGAACCGGGCACGGATCAACCGCAGCAACCCGGTCCGCGCCCGGGACATCCTGGGGATCTGCCAGACTGTGCTGTTCGCCCCCGAAGACCTCGCCCTGGTCCAGGGCGATCCGGCCAACCGGCGTCGTTTCCTGGACGAACTCCTGGTCAGCCTGATGCCGCGGCACGCCGCCACCCGCAGCGACTACGACCGGGTGCTCAAGCAACGCAATGCCCTGCTCAAGTCGGGCCGGGCCGGCAAGTTTACGGCCGGACACGAGGCCACCCTCGATGTCTGGGACCAGCACATGGCCAGGGCCGGGGCCGAGCTCCTGCACGCCCGGCTGGAGTTGGTGCAGCGGGTCCTGCCGCACCTGAAAAATGCCTACGAGCAGCTGACCGACGGTTCCAAGGCAGCCGGTGCGGTTTACCGGTCCACGCTGCAGGGCATGCCCGAGGACGACGGCGAGGTATTCACCGGTTCCCAAGGCGCCCCGGTGACCGGGGACACCGTCGAGGACCTGCGCCTGCTGAGCGTGGAGGAACTGACCGAACGGTACATCCGGGCTTTCGCCGCCTCCCGGCGCAAGGAACTGGAGAGGGGCATTTCCCTGGTGGGCCCGCACCGAGACGAATTGGAGCTGATACTCGGCCAGGCGCCCGCCAAGGGATATGCCTCGCATGGGGAAACCTGGTCCATGTGCCTGTCCCTGCGGCTGGCTTCGTACTACGTGATGCTGGACGATGCCCGGACCGGCGGTTCCGCCCCGATCCTGATCCTGGACGACGTTTTTGCCGAGCTGGACGTCCAGCGGAGGCGTAAACTGGCCGCAATCGTTTCCGGTGCGGAACAGGTCCTGGTGACCGCCGCCGTCGAGGATGATATCCCGGCGGAACTGGCCGGACGGCGGGTGAAAGTCATTCCGGGAGGAATCGATGAGCCGGACAGCCATGAGTAACGGGCGATGAACAAGGACACCGACGGCGGGCTGCAGCCCGGCCGCGATCCGGACGACATTGACGCGGCGCAGGCGGCCCTTAACCGGATGCGCGACGCCGCGGCTGCCCGCGGCGAGATCCGCCGCAAGGCTCCGCCCCGGCCCGGCAGCAGCCAGAAACCGGCCCGCGGCGCGGGGTCCCGGGGATTCAGCCAGTTTCACGGCACCGGACGGGATCCGCTGGGACTGGGCAAAGTGGTGGGACGGCTTGTGGCGGAACGCGGCTGGACGTCGCCGGTCGCAGTCGGATCCGTCATGGCGCAGTGGCCGGCGTTGGTGGGGCCCGAGATCTCGGCGCACTGCACCCCGGAGAGCTTTACCGATACCACCCTGCACGTGCGCTGCGACTCGACTGCCTGGGCCACCCAACTGCGCCTGCTCAGCTTCAGCCTGCTCGAAAAGTTCCGGCTTGAGCTCGGGGACGGCGTGGTGACCAGCATCCAGGTCCTCGGCCCCGCGGCGCCGAGTTGGCGCAAGGGTTCCCGGACGGTGAACGGGCGCGGGCCCCGCGATACCTACGGCTGACCCGGCCCGGGCCGGCCGCGGTATGAAGCACTTACTCCAAAACCATTGAAAAATCGGCAAACGGCGTGTAGGGCGCTCAGACGCCCCGGCTCCGTATAGGCACCCAGCGGGAGCACCCCGCGAGCCTTGCAGGCGGGACCAGTGGCCTCCCAGCGGCATATTGGTGCCCGTTTAGGCCTCCGGAATGCAGGATTCGGCCCTATAACACGGTAGAATCAAAGGAGATAACTGGGCGCCGGTGAAACGTTGACTGAGTCCGTTTCCGACGCAGTTTTTCCTGTGCGGAACCGGGCTTTAGGAAGCCATGCTGCCGACGCTGACGTGCCTGTTGGCGGTGGCTGTTTCCTTGGAGGCAGCGACGGCCGGCCTTCAACGAACATAGAGGAGTCGAAAGCGCCTGTGGCTAACGACAATGCAGATTTCCCGGTAGCGGACACCGCGGACGGAGCCGCTCCGGC
>DASSXE010000040.1:0-2619 GCA_035704125.1 Arthrobacter sp. | reverse complement strand
GGCCTCCTGCAACGTCAACGCACCGGCGGCCGGCACCGTGACCGCCGTCAACGCCACCGTCGGCGCCCTCGCCGGTTCCGCCGGCGGCTCGGCTGCGTCCTCGGGCTCGTCGGCCGCGTCCTCCGGCGCCTCCTCGGGGTCCGCCGGCGGCTCGGCGGCCTCGGCGGCCTCCGGTGGTGCAAGCTCTTCCGGCGGCCTCGTCACCATCAGCGACACCACGCACCTGCAGGTGGTCGCGGGCTTCTCCGAGGCCGATATCGCCACCATGAAACCGGAGCAGACCGCGCAGTTCGTCTTCCCGGCCCTGGGCCAGCAAGCCAATGCCGCCCCGGTGACCGGGAAGGTGGTGTCCATCGCGCAGACCTCCAGCACCACCAACGGCGTCGTGACCTACCCGGTGACCGTGTCCATCGCCAACCCGCCGGCCACGCTGCGGCTGGGCCAAAGCGCCAACATCACCGTCACCACCGCGGTGGCCGACAACGCCCTGCTGGTGCCCAGCCTGGCCGTCACCACCAGCGGAGACCGCCAGAGCGTCAACGTGATCCGGAACGGAACCACCACCCCCACCAAGGTCACCACCGGAATCACCGCCAACGGCCGGACCCAGATCCTCACCGGACTCGCCGAGGGCGACCAGATCGAACTGCCGGCCATCTCCAGCACCCTGGACAGCGGCACCGGTACACCCCAGCAGGGCAACGGCCTCGGGGCCGGCTTTGGCGGCGGAAACCGCGGCGGCGGCACCCGCGGCGGAGGGCAGTAGGCCGTGGCGGCGGTCATCGCACTGACCGGAGTCAGCAAGGTCTACGGCAAAGGCGAAGCGGAGGTGCGGGCGCTGGACGGCGTCAGCATCAGCATCGAACGCGGCGACTTCGTGGCCATCATCGGAGCCTCGGGTTCCGGCAAGTCGACCATGATGAACATCATCGGCTGCCTGGACGCCCCGACGTCGGGAAGCTACTTCCTGGACGGCATCCGCACCGCCGAATTGGACGAGTTCCAGCAGGCGCAGATCCGCAACCGAAAGATCGGCTTCGTGTTCCAGAACTTCAACCTGATTTCCCGCACCAAGGCCGTAGACAACGTGGCCATGCCGCTCGCCTACGCAGGGATCGGCCGCCAGCTGCGCCATACCCGGGCGCTGGCGATGCTGGACGCCGTCGGGCTCTCCAGCCGTGCCGGCCACAAACCCTCCCAGCTCTCCGGCGGCCAGCAGCAGCGTGTGGCGATTGCCCGGGCGCTGGTCACCAACCCCGTCCTGCTGCTCGCCGACGAGCCCACCGGCGCCCTGGACTCACGGTCCTCCGGTGAGATCCTGGACCTGTTCGAACGGTTGCACGAAGCCGGCCGCACCATCGTGATGATTACCCACGAGATGGACGTAGCGGAACGAGCCGGCCGGGTGATCCGGATGCAGGACGGCCGGATCGTCTCCGACAGCCGCCAGCGCCCGCTCCGCACCCCGGCCCTGGCGGGTACCCGGTGAGCCTCCTGGAGTCCGCACGGTTCGCCCTCGCCGGGGTCGCCGCGAACAAGATGCGCTCGGTGCTGACGACGCTGGGGATCCTGATCGGCATCGCCGCCGTGATCGTCCTGCTGGCCGTCGGTGCCGGCACCAGCAACGCCATCAAGGCCCAGATCGGCAAGCTGGGCACGAACGTCCTGACCGTCAGCCGTTCCACCGCGGTGGGCGGCCGGGCGGGGGCCGGAACACAGGTCAGCGGCAGCCGGACCCGCAGCACCAACCTCACCCTGGAGGACGAAAAAGCCCTCACCGATCCGGTCCTGGCCCCCGACGTCGCCCGCACCGCGCCGATCGTCCAGGCGCAGGGCGTCACCGGAACCTACAACAACGCCACCCACTCGGTCGCCAGCTTCCTCGGAACCACCGCGCCCTACTTCGAGATCAGCAACAGCACCGTGGCGGCGGGCGCGCTGTTCACCGACGCGGACCAGCAGGCGGCCAACCCGGTCGCGGTGATCGGCAACACGGTCGCGTCCGATCTCTTCGGCGCCGGAACGGCCGCCGCCGTCGGGCAGACCATCCAGCTGAACGGCCAGAACTTCACCGTCAGCGGGGTGCTCAGCGCGAAGGGATCCTCCGGCCTGAACGACCCCGACGACATCGTGGTGGTGCCGCTCTCGACGGCGCAGAGCAAGTTCACCGGCTACGCGCCCACCCTGGCGTCCATCACGGTCCAGGCCTCGTCCGCGGAGGTCATGAACCAGGCCCAGAACGAACTGCAGATGATCCTCGACGCCCGCCACGGCGTGGATGCCACCAACCGGGACTACCAGGTGCGGAACCAGGCGCAGATCCTGACCACCGCCACCAACACCACCCAGACCCTGACCATCCTGCTCGGTGCCGTGGCCGCCATCAGCCTGCTGGTCGGCGGGATCGGCGTCATGAACATCATGCTGGTCACGGTCACCGAGCGCACCCGCGAGATCGGCATCCGCAAGGCCATCGGCGCGTCCCGCGGCAGCATCGTTGCGCAGTTCCTGATCGAGTCCCTGATCATCTCCGTGATCGGCGGCATCGCCGGGATTGTGATCGGCTTTGCCGGCAGCGCCTTCCCGGTTCTCGGGGTCCAGCCCGAGGTCCAGCCGTGG
>DASSXE010000021.1:0-2431 GCA_035704125.1 Arthrobacter sp. | reverse complement strand
CTGGCCGTCCGCGACCGCCGACGCAAGGTCAACGCGGCCTTCCGCTCCGCCATGGGCGCACCGGCCCGCCGTGAGCCGCCGATGCCCGCGGACCGGCCCGCCGCCTCACCGGCGCCGGTGCCGGCAAAAGAGAGCCCGCTCTTCGACGCCGAGGCGGGGTCCGGCGCCGTTCCGGTGCGTCCGCAGCCGTTGACGGCGGAGCAGTTGCGCCAGGCGGCCCTGGCCGAGGCCGCAGCCTCCGGTGATCCTTCCGTCCGCAGAGTCGGCGATCCCGCCTCGGCGGAGGGTGCCAGCTGGGAACCTGTCGAGGTGCCCAAGCCCACCTACGTCGAGGCTCCGAAGGCGGAGCGCGCGGCTCCCGAACCCCTGGACCTGCCGGAGGCGCCGAAGGCGGCCGGCAAGCCCTCGCTCAAGCAGGCAGCGGCCCGGCCCGCCGAGCATGCTGTTGAATCGAAGCCGCAGGGTAAGGGCCAGAGCGCGCTCAGCAATCTCGACGACGTCCTGCAGCGCCGCCGGGCCTAATGCATCGTGGGCCCCGGGCCGCCGCTGATCCGGCGGTCCGGGGCTTTTTGCTGCCCGCGATAGGTCGGAGCCCAGGGTTCCGCGCCCCTGATCCGGGGCCGCGTCGACGACACGGACACGGCCATCGGAGGGGCTGGCTGGCAATGCGGGCAGATACTTTGTAGCCTAGGAACGTTGGCAACGCCGTTCCCCCGGGAACGGCGTTGTTGCGGGGCTATAGCTCAGTTGGTAGAGCGCTTCGTTCGCATCGAAGAGGTCAGGAGTTCGAATCTCCTTAGCTCCACATTTCAAGGCACCCGGAGATCTCTCCGCCGGCTTCTGCCGATGTCACGGACACGGCTCCCTCCTGCACCGCCTTTGATGCCGGGCACACCTGCGTTCCACGACGACGGCGGACTGGCTATGCTGAGCGGACAACCGAAGAGCAAGTACATAGCGAAGGATCTTGTCGTGGGCGATGCCTCGCAAAAAGCCAACCGGGCGGTCTCGGAAGCGGCCTCCGCCAGCCGCGGACCGGTCCTGCGCAACCTGGCGCGCGCCGGATTCTTCTTCATCGGCCTGGTCCATATCCTGATCGGCGCCATTGCCCTGCAGATCGACAGGGGACAGGGCGGCCAGGCCGACCAGTCCGGAGCCATCGGCTCGCTGGCCTCCAAGCCCGGCGGCACGCTCCTGCTCTGGGCGGGATTCGCTGCCTGCGCCGCTCTCGCCCTCTGGATGGTCAGTGAGGCCGTGATGGCGGCCCGCACCCAGGGCGAGACGAAGAAGAAGGTGCGGGAGGGAGCAACGGCGCTCGGCAAGGCCCTGGTGTTCGGCTTCCTCGCCTTTACCTTCGCGGTGTTCGCCTCCGGCGGGAACAAGAACTCGAGCCAGTCGGCCAGTGACTTCACCGGGAAAATTCTGGCGGCACCCGCCGGGGTGGTGCTGCTGATCGTCATCGGGCTGGCCATCATTGGCGCCGGCGTCGTCTATGTCTACCGCGGCATCACCCGCAAATTCATGAAGGATCTTCAAGACCCCGGCAGCGCCCGCACCGCTGTCGAATGGCTCGGAACGGTCGGCTACGCCGCCAAGGGGGTGGTACTCGCCGTCGTCGGAATCCTGATCATCGTGGCCGCCGCGACCGCCGATCCATCGAAATCATCCGGCTTGGACGGCGGCCTCAAGACGCTCGGCGCCCAGCCTTTCGGCGTCATCCTGCTCGCCGCCATCGCGGCCGGCCTGGTTTGCTACGGCGTCTACTCGATGGCCCGCGCCAAGTTCGGCAAGTTCTAACTCCGGTCCTCCGGGATACGACAAAGGGCGCATCCCCGTGGGGATGCGCCCTTTGTCAGCGGATCGAATCAGTCCTTCTTGAAGGCGTCCTTGACCTTCTCGCCGGCCTGCTTGAGGTCACCCTTGGCCTGGTCGGCCTGGCCCTCGGCGCGCAGGCTATCGTCGCCCGTTGCGTTGCCGGCTGCTTCCTTGCCCTTACCGGTAGCCTTCTCGGCAGCGTTCTCGATCTTGTCGCCTAGTCCCATGGTGTTCCTCCTCTGGTTGGCGGCCGCTCGATACGGCCATATCCCTATCCTAAGCCTGCTTATGATCACTTGCGCAAGTGCCGCCGCGTCTCGCGACCGGAGTTTTCGCCGGGAACCGGTACCAACACTGCACAGCGCCCGGCCAGGCGGGTGCGGAAATTTTCCTGACGGCGCCAGAGCGTCGCAGCCGGGACGCGCGCCGGGATCGGTACGGTGAGCGTCAGTGGGCCTGCCTGGCCCTGGATCTTGGAGGAAATGTGACATCGTGCCGCCCCACCGTTGCTGCGCCCGTCCGCCGGCGCCCGGCGGCCGTCACGGCGGCCGTAGCCGCCGCAGTGGCAGCCGTGCTCTCGATGGCCGGTTGCGCAGGTCCCGCTGCGGTGGGGGAG
>DASSXE010000117.1:0-3792 GCA_035704125.1 Arthrobacter sp. | reverse complement strand
CTTACTTTCACGCTTGCAGCTCGAGTGGTCGATTGCCGAGTATTCACCTGAGGCACCCCGCCGCAAAAGGAGGGTTGCCGACCGGCCAGTCAGGGCTTCGCACCGGTTCTCATTACTCCCCAAAAACCTAACATCTCCGGCCGTACCGTGCAGCGGCAGCCCCGTCATGTTCGGTCACGAGGGCCCGGCGGGGGCACGTACCCGCGGGGCCGTCCGAGTACTCCCGCAGCGCCGTCCGAGTACTCAGAACCCGGCGCGCCCTAGGTGGCTGAACGGTTTTCGGGTAGCCGCTACTCGGGTTTTCCGATAGGGGCGTCGCGTTTACTGAAGTGGCAGTCCGGCACAGCACTGGGGGCGGGCCGGCACCTCTATGAAGAACTGGATAATTCATGGTCTCGATTTACTTCTTGATGATTGTCTTGCTGGTGGTGGCCTGCGCTGGAGCCTTGGCGGCGTTTGTCGGCTCCGTGCACCGGGTGCGGGCCCGGATCGCCGAAATGGGGAAGCTGTGAAGCCCCGCGTGCTGGTGACGGGGGTGGGCGGCCCGGCCGGCCGCGCGGTGGCGGCGCAGCTGGCAGCCCGGGGCATCCCGGTCATCGGCACCGACATCCGTGAACTGCCGGACGTCTGCGTCGTGCCCGTCGTCCGTGTCCCGGACGCCTCGGACCCGGAGCTGGTGTCCTCGCTGCGGCGTCTGGTCCGCACCGAAGGCATCAACCTCGTGATCCCGACGGTTAGGGCGGAGTTGCCCCGTCTGGCGGCGTTCCGGCCAGGGTTCGGCCCCGACGTCCGCGTCATCATCGGTTCCCCGGGCGCGGTGGCTCTCGCGGACGACAAGCTCTACACCGCCTGGCAGCTGCATTCCGCCGGAGTTCCGATCCCGGGATTCGGGGTGCCCCGGGACTTCAGCTGTGCCGAGGAGGCCATCGACATCCTCGGCGGGCCCGTGGTGGTCGGTCCCCGGGTGTCCCACGGCGGCGGGGTGGTGCTGGTCAGGGGCGCCGGGGACATCGACTGGGACGGGTTGCCTGGCGGGATGATCGTGCAGGAATTCGTTCCCGGGACCGAATACGGAGCGATGGTCTTCGGGACCCCGGCGCACAACACCACTGCGCCGTTCGCCATCGTCGTCGAGAGGACGGAGCTGACCCGGGGCGGCGCCGGCGACGCCGTGGGCACCCGCCGGGTCGAGACCGGGGAGGCCATCGACGTCGGCAACGTCGCCATGGCCGCTGTCCGCGCGCTGTCGCTGACCGGCCCGGTGGAGGTTGATGTGCGCCGACGGGCCGACGGCAGGCCCGTGGTGCTCGGGGTGAAGGCCAAGTTCGGCGTGAACAGCCAGTGTGCCCCGGAACTGCTCGACGCCGTTTTGGCCTCGTTCGCCCTGCCGTCCTTCAACCCGGCATCCTTTCGGCAGTGCAGAGGAGCGTTCGCCCATGTCCTGGTATGAGACCGCCCTCGCGGCGGCCATGCCCGCCGCGCAGCTGCTCCTGCTGGTGCTCAGCCTGCCGGTCATCGCCTTTGGGCTGCTGAAACTGCTCGTGCTGCCACTGGCATTCTGGTTCCAGGTTCAGGTCGCACGCCGCCGCCGCAGCGGCGCGCGCACCCTGCTGAACGAATGGCCTACCGTGTCGATCATTGTCCCGGCCTACAACGAGGCGTCCGTCATCGAGAACTGCGTTCGCTCCATCCAGCTCACCACCTACGACCGGTACGACGTGGTGCTGGTGGACGACGGCTCCTCCGACGACACCCTGGAGCTGATGAAGGCCCTGGCGGTCTCGGACTGCCGGATCACGGTCCTCAGCCAGGAGAACGCTGGCAGGGGCGCGGCGTTGAACCTGGGACTGCGGCACTCGACCGGGGAGGTCCTGGTGTTCGCGGACGCTGACTGCATCTTCTCCCGCCACACGGTCAACCGAATGCTCCAGGGATTCGCTGACCGGCGGACCGGGGCGGTCTGCGGAGATGACCGGCCGGTCACCCTTGACCGGGTCCAGGCCCGGACGCTGGCCCTCATCAGCCATGTCGGCACCGGGCTGGTCCGGCGGGCGCAGACGGTCATGGGCTTCCTGCCGATCGTCTCCGGCACCATCGGGGCCTTCCGCCGCTCCGTCCTCAACGCCGTCGGCCCGTTCCGTGAAGACACCGTGGGGGAGGACCTTGAATTGACCTGGCGCGTGCACCGCGCCGGCTACGGGGTGGTCTTCGCCCCGAAGGCGCTGGTTTACGTCGAATCCCCCTCGACCATCCGCGCGCTCTGGCGGCGACGAGTCCGCTGGGCCCGCGGGCTTCTGCAAACTCTCCGGACGCACAAGGACATGATCGGCAGCATCCGCCGCGGACGGTTCGGGGCGTACCTGCTGTTCAACGCCCTGACCATGGTGGTCCTGCCAATCCTCCAGCTCACCCTGCTGCTGGACCTGGTCCTCCTGGCGGCGGGTGGGCGGAGTCCGCTCGGCGCCGGCGCCTGGGTGCTCGTGGGATGGCTCGGGCTGGTCGTCGCCGCCATCCTTGCCCTGTTCGGACTCTCCCTCAACCGCGCCTGGCCGGATCTGCGGCATGCCTGGACACTGCCGCTGGTTCCGTTGTACTCGGTATTCACCAGCCTGACGATGGCGGCTGCCCTGGTCCAGGAGTCCCGCAGTAACGGCGCCCACCGGAACAGGGCGCTATGCCCGGAACCGGCACTGTCGTAGGCTCACGGCGGTAAGCACCACACGCCAAACACCACTCACACCGCAATCATCAGCACCAGGAAATTGGGGAACTCCATGAACAAGCTCCGCCTCGCGCCCTCAGCACTCGTGATCGCCACCGGCCTCGTCCTCGCCGGGTGTTCGGGCGGTGGCTCAGCTTCCTCCGGCAGTCCATCCGCCGCCGGCCCCTCCGGCTCTGCTTCCTCCGGGGCGGATGCGACGGCCGCCGGCACCGCCGCATCCAGCCAGGCCGCCAGCCCCACGGCGTCGGCGAGCCCGAAGTCCTATTCGACGGCGGAGCTCGGCACCATCCTCGCCGGTCTCACGGACGCGGAAGGAAACCCGCTCACCGCCGTCCCCGCGGACCAGCTGGAGAAGGGTATCGCCGCGGCCAAGCAGATGCTCTCCGCCGCCGTGATCACCCCGGCAGAGTGCGCCGCCCTGGTGGACACCAACGGCCAGATCCCGGCCGGCAGCACGTACGCCGGTGGCGCCGCGAAGTCCGCGGCCGGGCAGTCGCTGACCACTGTCACGCTGGTGTCCGTGACGGACCCGGCGGTGCTGGCCAAGGGGGCCGCCGCGGCGAAGGACAACTCCAGCAAATGCGCCAACTACACCGTCGAACTCCAGGGCAAGAAGATCACCGGCAAGACCGAGATCCTCCCGGTGCAGACCGGCGGGGACGCCTCCTTCGGCTCGCTCACCACGCAGGGTGTGCTGGACGGGCCGGCAACCCAGACGGCGGTGGTCACCGGCGTCAAGGGTGGTCTGTCCGTGTCCGCCGTCGCCATCGGCCAGAACGTCAGCAGGGACTCCGCCGCCGCCCTGGCCAAGATCGTCAGCGACGCACTGGCCCACAGCTGACACGCCGTCCGGCCGCAGCCGCCGGCAGCCGGGCTATTCGACCGTGGCGAAGAGCTCGTTCAGCTCCGCGGTGAGCTGGTGGCGGAGCTCGGCGGTGCCGATCTCCTTGCCGTCGATGTGGTTCACCGGAGCCAGCAGCCGGATGCTTGAGATGAGCCAGACGGCGTCGGCGTCGTACAGGTCCTCGGGCACCAGCGGCCCGTACCCCAGTTCCCAGCCGGCGGCCTTG
>DASSXE010000027.1:0-6732 GCA_035704125.1 Arthrobacter sp. | reverse complement strand
GCCGAGCCGGCTCCGGCCGGCGCCTGGGGTCGCTCCTGGGATCCCATCGGGGATCCGGTCGCTTCGGTGATGGTCACTGGACTGCCTCCTGTGAGGGGTGGTGTGGTCTTTTGATGATGGGCAACCGTCGTGCCCAAAGCTTGATTCCCTGCCAGCGGATCTGCGCCGAGACCCGCAAGGGGGCCAGCGGGACGGCGAGCGCCGCGGCCAGGATGTTCGGGACGGTCGCCGCGCTGCGGACTCCGTCCATGGTGGCGATGAACGGCTTCTGCCCCTCGCGTTCGAGGACGATCGAGACGGCGAGACGCTCCGAGGGTTCAGGGACCTTCATCCGGTACTGGCCGTCTACGTCGTTGAACGGCGAGACGTAGAACGCCTTCGGGACGGAGGCGCGGCCGGCGTCGTCGGTCTCCAGCAGGTAGCAGTGCCGCTCCCCGTAGGTGTTGTGCACCTCCGCGACGACGCACTTCAGCTCCCCCGCGGCGTCATGGCACCAGAACAGGCTCAGCGGGTTGAACACGTGCCCGAAGACCCGCGCGCTGGCCAGCATCGTGATCCGGCCGCCGTCGAGCTCGATGCCCTCCGTGGCGAGGTAGCGTTCGAGGTTGCCGCGCAGCGTGCCGTGCGGGTCGCCGAGGTGGTCAGCGGCCGAGAACACGGCCAGCGGGCTGAGCCACCGCGGGAGTGCGGGCATCGCGTCGACGTCGACATACCAGCTGTAGCTGCGGTACGTGAAGGCGTTGCGCAGCGGGGTCCGCCGGACGTGGGCGATGGAGGTCCGGTAGATCGCTGCCTCAACGCTCATGCGCCCTCCGCGGCGGGGTAGAGGGCCGTGCCGCGCCGGGCGGTCCCGCCGGCTGCGTCGTCCGGTTCCCAGTCGCGTCCCAGCCGGGCCGCTGCCCGGACGCCGGAGAGGGCACCGTCCTCGTGGAAACCCCAGCCATGATAGGCGCCGGCGAACGCCACCCGGTCATCGCCCAGGCCGAGGATCTGCTGCTGCGCACGCAGGGACTCGGGGGTGTATTGCGGGTGTTCGTAAACCATCTGCTCCAGCACGGTGCCGTCCCCGATCAGTTCGGATTCGCCCAGGCTGACAATGTAGCGCTTGCCGTCGGCCGGCTCCAGCCGCTGCAGCCGGGTCATGTCGTAGCTGACCAGGACCCGGTCCGGCCGGGCGTCGCAGGAAGGCAGCCGGTAGTTCCAGGAGGCCTTGGCGTTGTCGCTGGCCGGCAGGACGGCGTCGTCGCGGTGGAAGACGGTCTGGTTGACCGAGTACGGCATGCCCGCGAGCGCCTCGCGCTCGTCCGCCGAGGCGTCCTGGAGCATCCGCAGCGCCTGCGCCGGGTGCGTGGCGATGACGACGGCGTCGAAGTTCTCCGCGGTCTCGGCCCCGTCGGCGTCCTGCGTGGTGATTTCCACCCCGCCGGCGTGGCGGCGCACGCGCTGCACCGGGCTGGCCAGCCGGACGTCGGGCAGGACGGCGGCGACCTTGTCCACGTAGCTCCGCGAGCCGCCGGTGACGGTGCGCCACTGCGGGGAGCCCTTGATGCCGAGCAGCCCGTGGTGGCCGAGGAAGGTGAAGAGGTAGCGGGCCGGGTAGGCCAGTGCGGTGGTGGGGTCGCAGGACCATACGGCGCTGACCACCGGGGTCATGAAGTGCACGATGAAGTAGTTGCTGAACTTCTCCCGGTCCAGGAATTCGCCCAGGGTCAGCTCCGCCGCCGGGGTGCCCGCCGTGCCGCTGCCGGCGCGCTCCGCTTCGGCCAGCAGGGCGCGGGCCCGTCGGTAGAAGCGGATGACCTCGAGCAGCATCAGCAGGTAGCGGCCGCGCAGCAGCGTGGACGCCGTGGGGATGATGCCGCGGGCACCGTCCCGGGCGCCGGCGTACTCCAGGCCGCAGCCGTCGCAGCGGATGGACATGCTCATTTCCGAGTCCTGGGTCTGAACGCCGAGCTCCTTGAAGAGCCGGAGCAGCGTGGGATAGGTCCGCTCGTTGTGGACGATGAACCCGGTGTCAATGCCCAGCACGGACCCGTCCGCCTGCGGGACGTCGTGGGTGTGCGCGTGGCCGCCCAGCCTGCTGTCGGCCTCGAAAACGGTGACCTCGTCACGGCGGTTCAGCACGTAGGCCGCGGTCAGTCCGGCCACACCGCTGCCGATCACGGCGACCCGCCGTCCGTCCGGGATGCTTGCTGCTTGCTGCACTGGTCTGCTCCTGTTGCTTCGCCTGAATCGTCCTGGTGGAACTTGCTAAGGGCAATTCGTCACCGCGAGGCAGCCGGATGAGTACGAATTTCCAGCAGGTGCCTAGGACCAATGTGCCAGAATGAAGCGGGATTTGGCTCCCGCCTCACCGCAATCACCGAAGGGCTGTCCGTGATCAACCCCGTTCACCTGAGAACCCTCGTCGAGGTGGTCCGGCTGGGCTCCTTCGCGGCAGCCGCCGGCAGGCTTGGTTACACCGCCTCCGCGGTCTCACAGCAGATGTCCGCCCTTGAGCGGGACACCGGCGTCGGGCTGTTCCAGCGGTCCGCCCGCAGCATCCACCCCACCGAGGCCGCCGTCGTGATGACCCGGCACGCGGCCAAGGTGCTCACGGACATCGACGCGCTGATGGCCGCGGCGGCCCGCACCCATGAGAGTCCCAGCCAGGAGCTGCGGCTTGGCATTTTCCCCAGCCTGGCCACCTACGTCCTCCCCCGGATCCTGCAGAACCCGGCGTGGAAGAAACTGGGCATCGAGCTGCGGGTCTCCGTGGCCGAGCCCGGCCAGACCATCCAGGGCCTGCGGACCGGCGGCGAACTCGACGTCGCCCTGGTCTACCAGGTGGGCCAGTCCGGCCTGGCGTGGCCGCACACCGTCAACCGGCAGTGGATCGGCGACGACGACTTCCGGGTGGTCCTCCCCGCCGGCTGGGGCATCGGCCCCGGGTCCAAGGTTGCCGCGGACCACCTCTCGGACATGCCGTGGATCATGCACCACCCCGGCACCTCCGATGCGACCGTGATCGAGCGGCTCTTCGCCAGTTGCAACCTGCATCCCCGCGTGGTGGCGTACAGCGACGACTTCCACGCCAGCCTGGAGATGGCCGCGGCCGGACTGGGTGCGGCGCTGGTCCCCGAGCTGGCCCTGCTGCACCGGCCCGACGGCGTGGTGGTGCTGGACGTGCCGGAGATCCGGCTGGCGCGCAACGTCTTTGCCCTCTTGCCCAAGGAACAGCAGACGGCGCAGGTTCAGCTCTTCGTGGAGCTGCTCTCCGATACGCTGCACAAACTCGGGACCACCCGCCGGGATTGAAAAGGGCGGTGTCTAGCGGCGGGGCTTCTTCCCCGCCGGGGAGACGAACCTGCTGATCAGGCTGTGCTTGACCCGGGTGTACGGCGGGAAGATCAGCCCCAGGGTCTCGGGCCGGAGCGGTTTGGCGAGGCTGGCCCGTTCGTGCGAGAAGGTCTTCAGCGAGTACTCACCGTGGTAGGCGCCCATCCCGCTGGCTCCCACGCCGCCGAACGGCAGCCCGGGCACGGTCAGGTGCGCCGCGGGCACGTCGAAGCAGAGCGCCCCGGAGGAGGTCTGTTCGGCGAAGGCGCGGCGTGTCCCGGCGTCGTCGCTGAAGACGTACAGGGCCAGCGGCTTGGGTCGGGCGTTAATCGTACGGATCGCTTCCTCCCGGCCGTTGACCTCAATCAGGGGCAGCAGCGGGCCGAAGATTTCCTCCGCCATCACGGCGTCGCCCGCCGCCGGCCGGAGGAGGGTGGGGGCGAAGTAGCGGGTGGCGGCGTCGCGGGCGCCGCCGTGGACCACGGTGCTGCCGTCGGCCAGCGCGGCGAGCCGTTCGAAGTGCCGGTCGTTGATGATCCTGCCGTAGGAGTCGCTGTGCCGGGCATCCGGGCCGAACAACGCCGCGATGGCCTTGACCAGCTCACGCTGCAGCGGCTCCAGCACCTCCGTGGTGGCGAGGACGTAGTCCGGCGCCACGCAGGTCTGCCCGACGTTCATGAACCGGCCCCAGGCCAGCCGTTTCGCGGTCTTGGCCAGGTCCGTGCTGGCGTCCACGTACGCCGGGGACTTGCCGCCCAGCTCCAGGGTGACCGGGGTCAGGTGCTCGGCTGCGGCCCGCATGACGACCCTTGCCGCCGCCTCCCCGCCCGTGAAGAAGATGTGGTCGAACGTCTCGCCCAGCAGCTCGGTGGTTTCGGGGATGCCGCCCTCCACCACCTGCACGGCGCCGGCAAGGTACTGCGGGACCCACGCGGCCAGGGCCGCGGAGGTGGCGGGGGCATGTTCGCTGGGCTTGATCACGGCGGTGTTGCCGGCGGCCAGGGCCCCGGCCAGCGGTGCCAGCAGCAGCTGGAGCGGGTAGTTCCACGGGCCGATTACCAGCACCACGCCCAGCGGCGTCAGCTCGGTCCAGGCCCTGGCCGGCTGGACCGCCAGCGGCACGGACACCGGCCGGGGACGCAGCCAGGCCGTCAGGTGCTTTTCCAGGTGCGAGGCCTCCGCGGTGACGAAGCCGATCTCCGTCAGCTGCGATTCGGTCTCGTGCTTGCCCAGGTCCGCGGCGAGAGCCTGCGCGAATTCGCGGCGGCGTTCCACCAGCATCCGGCGCAGGCTGGCCAGCTGCTCCAGCCGCCACTGGAGCGGGCGGGTTGCCCCGCTGTCGAAAACTTCGCGGGCACGGGCGACGGCGGCGGCAACAGTCTGCATCCGATCAATGTACCGGCCCCGCCCTCCTCGTGGCGGCCGGTATCGGGTAAATGCCCGCGATGCTGGAACAGGCTCCGGTTGAGGACTATGTTGAAGACATGAGCAAGGTAGCCAGCCGGCATTTCGGAGAAATCGAGCTCAATCACGGGCGCGACCATAACTTTGCCGCCACCCACGAACTGGCCGGCCAGCCCCTGGAGCTTGACCTCAACGTCAACGCCCACGACCACTTCGACGAGGCGGCCCTGCACAAGGTCGACTACCGCCTGCGGTTCCTCCCCGAAGTCGTGGACCAGGTGCGGGAGATGATCGCCGAGGAACTCGAGCAGGAGGGCAGCAGCCCGCAGGAATACCTGCGGTTCCATTGCAACGCCATCAAGCCCGAGCACATGCGGCAGGTCTTCGGCGTCGAGGACAAGTCGCAACTGACCAACCAGGTGTTCCTCAAGGCCCTCAAGCTTGGCCACGTCGGGATCTTCCCCGGCCAGCCCGAGCGTTACTTCGTCCTGGACTTCACCCTGGGCGCGCACTTCACCGACGAGGTACTGGTCGCCTCCACCGACGAGGACGGCGTCGTCGACGACGAAATCCTCTGGGAGTCCTAGGTTCCCCGGTTTACCAGGAAGCGGCAGGACGTACGACGGCGGCCGGTCACCCTTTGAGGGGTGGCCGGCCGCCGTCGCAGGCGGCGGAGCCGGCTACTTTGCCGCTTCGAGCAGCCCGGCGCGGACCGTCCTGGCTGCCCCGACCAGGTGCCGCAGGGACTCCTCGGTCTCGGCGTAGCCGCGGGTCTTCAGGCCGCAGTCCGGGTTGACCCAGAGCTGGCGGGACGGCACGTGCTTGACCGCGGTGCTGAGCAGTTCCGTGACTTCCTGCTCGGCCGGGACGCGCGGCGAGTGGATGTCGTAGACGCCCGGGCCCACGCCGCGGCCGAAGCCGTGGGCTTCGAGGTCGTGGACCACCTCCATCCGGGAGCGGGCGGCCTCGATGGAGGTGACGTCCGCGTCGAGGCCGTCGATCGCGTCGATGATGGCGCCGAACTCGGAGTAGCACAGGTGGGTGTGGACCTGGGTGGCATCCGCGGAACCGGCGGTGGCGAGGCGGAAGGACTTCACCGACCAGTCCAGGTAGGCAGCCTGGTCCGCCCGGCGCAGCGGCAGGAGCTCACGCAGCGCCGGCTCGTCGACCTGGATGATCTTGATGCCGGCGGCTTCGAGGTCCGCGATCTCGTCGCGCAGGGCCAGGGCCACCTGGTTGGCGGTCTCGCCGAGCGGCTGGTCATCCCGGACAAAGGACCAGGCCAGGATGGTCACCGGGCCGGTGAGCATGCCCTTCATCGGCTTATTCGTCAGGGACTGCGCGAAGCGGGCCCACTCCACGGTGATCGGGGCGCTGCGGGTGACGTCGCCCCACAGGATGGAGGGGCGGGTGCAGCGTGATCCGTAGGACTGGACCCAGCCGTGCACGGTCACGTCGAAGCCTTCCAGGTTCTCCGCAAAGTACTGCACCATGTCGTTGCGTTCGGGCTCGCCGTGGACCAGGACATCGAAGCCGAGGTCTTCCTGCAGCTCCACGACGCGCTTGATCTCGTCCTTCATCAGCTGTTCGTACCCGGCGGCGGTCAGGTCGCCGCGGTTGGCCCGGGCCCGGGCGGTGCGGATCTCACCGGTCTGCGGGAAGGACCCGATGGTGGTGGTCGGCAGTGGCGGCAGCGCCAGGGCCCGCTCCTGCGCGGCCTCGCGGACGCCGTAGTCGGAGCGGTTGAAGTCGGCGCCGGTGAGCGCGGCCGTGCGGGCCCGGACGTCGGCGCGGCGGACGCCCTCGGCAGCGGCGCGGCCGGCGATGATGCGGGCGGCCTCGTCGATGGCCGGCTGGACATCCCGGGCCGGTGCGCCGGTGGCGGGGTCGGTCAGCAGGCCGGACAGGGTGACCACCTCGGCGACCTTCTGGTCGGCGAAGGCGAGCCAGCTGCGCAGCTGCCCGGAGAGCGCGGTCTCCTCCTCGACGTCGTGCGGGACGTGCTGGGTG
>DASSXE010000423.1:0-5049 GCA_035704125.1 Arthrobacter sp. | reverse complement strand
CGCGGTGAAGATGTCCTTGTCGCTGGTCTTGTCGGCGGTGCGCTCGAAGTAGGCGCCCGGGGAACGGACCAGCTGGGAGACGACGACACGCTCGGTGCCGTTGACGACGAAGGTGCCCTTCTCGGTCATCAGCGGGAAGTCGCCCATGAACACGGTCTGCTGCTTGATTTCGCCCGTGTTGTTGTTCATGAACTCGGCCTTAACGTACAGCGGAGCCGAGTACGTAGCGTCCCGGTCCTTGCACTCGGCCATGGTGTACTTCGGGTCAGCGAACTCCGGCTCGGAGAAGCTCAGGGACATGGTGCCCTGGAAGTCCTCGATCGGGGAGATCTCTTCGAAGATGTCAGACAGGCCCGACGTGGTGGCGACGCTCAGGTCGCCTTCCTCGACGGCCTTCGCGACGCGTGCCTGCCAGCGTTCGTTGCCGACGAGCCAGTCAAAGCTGTCGGTTTGCAGGGCAAGCAGATTCGGAACGTCCAGCGGTTCGTGAATCTTCGCGAAGGACAGCCGGCGGGTTGCACCGTCGGTGCTGTCGGCATTGATAGCGGTAGCGTTGTTTTCATTAGAGGTGCTCGAGGCGACCAAGAGGGATCCTTCCACAGACCTTCAGGCGTTTTCAGATCTCCCCCGTCATGCAGGCTGCGAAGTGACTTCGCAGTGCTACCAGACCGGTTCCGCTATATGACCCGGGACCCGAACTGCCCATGCTGGTGCACGTTGTAGACGGCACATTGATGGAACAGCTGTCAGGCTAAGCCCACCGCTATATGAAGGCTGAAGGTAAACAGGGAAGACGCAAATATCTACGATACGGCAAAGCAACCTACTTGTCTACCCCACTTGCGTCGCGATTGCAAGCACCGGCAGCTCACGCTCAACCGGTCACGCGCCCCGCAGGTCTCCCCCTACCGCCCGCTATGCTCCCGGCCGCCCCCGGCGCCGGATGGCTCCGTGATGGGGCTCACGATAACCTTGAGACATATCCCCAAAGATCGGAAAAGACCACTATGAGCAACTCGCCGGACAACAATGATGTTGTGATCCTCGCTGCCGCCCGCACCCCGCAGGGCCGGCTCAACGGGCAGCTGTCCAGCTTCACAGCTGTCGAACTGGGTACGCACGCGATCCGGGCGGCCCTCGCGGCCAGCGGCGTGGGGCCGGACCAGGTGGACTCGGTCATTATGGGCCAGGTCCTGCAGGCCGGGGCGGGGCAGAATCCCGCCCGGCAGAGCGCCATCGGCGCCGGGATCGGTTGGAACGTCCCGGCGTTGACCATCAACAAGGTCTGTCTCTCCGGCCTGACCGCGGTAATCGACGCCGCCCGGATGATCCGCAGCGGCGACGCCGCCGTCGTCGTCGCCGGCGGCCAGGAGTCCATGAGCCGGGCGCCGCACCTGCTGCCCGGCTCGCGCCAGGGCTGGACCTACGGCTCGATCCAGGCGCTGGACGCCGCCGCCCATGACGGTCTCACGGATGCGTTCGACGGCGAGTCGATGGGGCTTTCCACCGAGAGCAAGAATGTCACGCTCGGCATTGACCGCACCTCCCAGGACGAGGTGGCCGCGGCATCCCATCAGCGGGCCGCCACCGCCGCCAAGAACGGGGCCTTCGATGGCGAGATCGCGCCGATCAGCGTCAAGCAGCGCAAGGGTGAACCGCTCACCGTGAGCACTGACGAGGGCGTCCGGCCGGATACGAGCGTCGCCTCGCTGTCCGGGCTGCGGGCCGCCTTCGCCACGGACGGCACCATCACCGCCGGAAACTCCTCCCCGCTCTCCGACGGCGCCGCCGCCCTGGTCCTGACCTCCCGGGGTTACGCCCAGGAGCACGGCCTGGAATACCTCGCCGTCGTCGGCAAGCCGGGCCAGGTGGCCGGTCCGGATAACTCGCTGCATTCCCAGCCGTCGAACGCCATCAAGAGCGCCCTGGCCAAGGCTGGCTGGAGCACCGCGGACCTGGACTTCATCGAGATCAACGAGGCCTTCGGTTCGGTGGCGGTGCAATCCCTCAAGGACCTGGACTATCCGCTTGACCAGTGCAACATCCACGGTGGCGCGATCGCCCTGGGCCACCCGATCGGCGCCTCCGGGGCGCGGCTGGCGCTGCACGCGGCCCACGAACTGAAGCGGCGCGGTACCGGCAAGGCCGCCGTATCGCTCTGCGGCGGCGGCGGCCAGGGCGAGGCCCTGCTGCTGTACCGCGACTGATGGCCGGCCCCGGCGTGGAACCGGCCCCCGGCCTGGGCGCCGGCGGGGAGCACGGTGGGAGCCCCGGCCGCAGACGTTTCCTGGCGGATGCGGCCGCGCGGGGCCTGACCGTGGAGCTGGTGGAGAGGATGGCGGCCCACAGCCTCGAGGAGGCCGCCGCAATCCTCGGCATCACCCCGCGCGACATTGTGAAGTCGCTCGTGGTGAAGCATAAGGACGGCAGCTTCCTCTTCGCCCTCATCCCCGGAGACCGCCAGATCTCCTGGCCCAAGCTCCGCCAGCTGGTCGGCGTCAACAAGCTGTCGCTGCCCAGCGCCGACGTCGCCCTCGCGGCCACCGGCTACGAGCGCGGCACCATCACCCCGCTCGGCAGCACCACCGACTGGCCCGTGTACGCGGACAGTACCGTGGCGGGCCGCCGGATCTCGATGGGCGCCGGCGAACACGGCTACAGCGCCTTTGTTGAAGCGGATGCTCTGCTGGACTCGCTCGCCGCCGTCGTCGCCGACATCACCGAGCCGGCTAATCCAAGCTGACCCACGCGGGTTAAAAACAGCTGCGGGGCCACGTCCGGCCCGTTTCGGCGCCCCGGAGCGGGCCGGGGGTGGCCCCGCGTTGTCTGCCGGACGGATCAGGCGGTAACCGTCAGGGGCTGCCCGTTGACGGTCAGCCGCCAGTTGGACTGGCTGAAGACGGCGGCGTCCAGCGTGCCGTGGGCCACCACGTAATCGATGATGCGCTGACGGATCTCCTGCTGGCTGTTCGAGAGCACCGGCGCGGTCTTGACGGCCGGGAAGTTGCCGCCGCCGCTTTGGCGGTAGTTGTTGATCGCCATCGCGAACTCCTGGCCGGCCCCCAGCGGCGCCCCGGCGTAGCTGAGGTTGACGATCCGGTCCCCCACCGGCCGGGCAAGGTCGATCTCGTAGTTCAGCGGGGCGTCCAGGCCGTAGACGACGTCGTAGTTGTAGTCCGGGGTCCCGTTGGGGGCCAGCGCCGTGGCTGCGTTCGTGACCTCATCGGCGCGGACCGTGGTGGAGCCTGCCGGTTTGAAGTACTGCGCGGACCACTCCAGGTAGTCCTTCACCTGGGCGCCGGTGACCTTGATGGACAGCAGCGTGTTGTCGAAAATGTACAGCCCTGCCACGTCGCGGATGGTCAGCGGGCCGGCTTTTACGTCCACTGAGCGGGAGAACGCCGCCGCGATGGAGAGTACCGGCAGGCCGGCGTCCGGACCGTTGGAAAGTTCGGCCTTGATGGTGCTCGCCTGCACGTAGTTGATGGCGTCGATGGCCGCGGAATCGGACCAGCATGCCGTCGCCGTAGTCAGCGGCGCAGTGGACGTGCCGATCACCTGGTTGACGTATTTGACGGTGGCGTCGTGCCCGGCCTGAACGGCGCCGACGACGGCGGGGTCCGCCGCGGCGGTCTTGGCGTCAAGCAGGTGCGAGTGTGCCGAAGCGACGCTCCACCGGCCCTGGTCCTTGACCAGCTGGAGATCGATGACGGCCACCCGCATGCCCCATTTCAGCGGCTCGGTCAGCAGCACCGGGCGGCCGGTGGCTTTATTGGTGACGAAGCGCTCCGGAATTTCAAGGTGCGCGTGGCCGACCAGGATGGCGTCGATCCCCGGCACTTCCTCCGCCAGTTGGGTCGAGGCGTTCTCCGCGAACGGCAGGGCGTCCCCGTAGGAGGAGCCAGGGGTGGCCCCCGAGTGGCTGGAGACGATGACGACGTCGGCCCCGGCGGCCTTCATCTGCGGAATGACCGTCCTGGCCTCCTCCACGATGCCGTTGAAGTCGAGCTTGCCGTGGACATTGTCGCGGTCCCAGAGCGCACAGCCGGGGGTGACGAAACCGACGAGGCCGACTGTCACCCAGCCGCTCTCGGTCTTGACGCGCTTAAGGACATAGGGGGTGAAGGCCGGCCGGCCCGTGGCGGCGTCGTGGACGTTGGCGCCGAGCAGCGGGAAGTCCAGCTGCTTCTCCCAGGTCCGCAGCAGCGGGATGCCGTAGTTGAATTCGTGGTTCCCAAGTGCCACGGCGTCATAGCCGACGGCGTTCATGGCGAGGGCCATGGGGTGTTTGACGTCCGCCGAGATCGGGTTGACCTTGGCGAAGTAGTAGGCCAGCGGCGTCCCCTGGATGGTGTCGCCGGAGTCGATGGTCAGCGTGTTGGCTGCACCGCGTTCATCCCGGACGGCCTTAATCAGCGTGGACGCCTGGGCGATGCCGATTTTGTTTCCGGCGGTGTCCGCATAGGGCGCGTTCTTGAAGTAGTCCCAGTTGAAGACGTTGTTGTGCAGGTCCGTGGTGCCCAGGACAGTGAGGTTGAACTGCTTTTTCTCGTTGCCGGGCGCAGCCTGCGCTGCGGGGGCACCGGAGATCGCCGTCGCCGCGGCGGTGCCTCCGACGAAGGCTGCAGCGAGCATGGCGCGGCGGGAGAACGAAGGATTCGGATCGGTCATGGGTGGACTCCTCAGGGATCGGCGGCCGGTCGGCACAATGCCACAGTCTAGGCGGCGGGTGGCGGCGTGGAAAGGAGAGTTTCCAATCATTTTGCCGGCGTTCACCCGTCGTTGGCCGGTCCCCGAACGCAGGAAACCCCGCCCACCGGAGTGGACGGGGTTTCCCGGAGCTGAAAGGCTGAATGCCTTCCGGAGCTGCGAGTGTTACTTGAGGGTAACGGTGGCGCCGGCAGCCTCGAGCTGCTCCTTGGCCTTCTCGGCAGCTTCCTTGGTGGCGCCTTCGAGGACGGCCTTCGGTGCGCTGTCAACCAGGTCCTTGGCTTCCTTGAGGCCCAGGGAGGTGATGGCGCGAACTTCCTTGATCACTGCGATCTTCTT
>DASSXE010000340.1:0-4787 GCA_035704125.1 Arthrobacter sp. | reverse complement strand
TTCTGGGTCCTCGCGATCTACGGCTTCAACCTCTCCGACCTGCTCGGCGGCGCGGCGGAAACGGCCAAGAACCCGGCCGTCCTCAACCCGGGCCTGCAGTACGGCAAGTCGGACACCTCCAAGCTGGACTTCATGTCCCTCGGCCTGGCGCTGGTGCTGGGCACCGCCGCCCTGCCGCACGTGCTGATGCGCTTCTACACGGTCCCCACCGCCAAGGAAGCCCGCAAGTCGGTGGTCTGGTCCATCTGGCTGATCGGTATCTTCTACCTGTTCACCCTGGTGCTGGGCTACGGCGCCGCGGCGCTGGTCGGCGCGGACACGATCAAGAGCGCCCCCGGCGGCGTCAACTCGGCCGCACCGCTGCTGGCCTTCCACCTGGGCGGTCCGCTGCTGCTGGGCTTCATCTCGGCGGTGGCGTTCGCCACCATCCTCGCCGTCGTCGCCGGCCTGACCATCACGGCGGCCGCCTCCTTCGCCCACGACATCTACGCCAACGTCATCGCCAAGGGCAAAGCGGATGCGGATACCGAGGTCAAGGTGGCCCGGCGCACGGTGATCGTCATCGGCATCCTTGCCATCGCCGGCGGCATCTTCGCGAACGGCCAGAACGTGGCCTTCCTCGTGGCCCTGGCCTTCGCCGTGGCGGCGTCGGCCAACCTGCCGACGATCGTCTACTCGCTGTTCTGGCGGCGGTTCACCACCCAGGGCGCCATCTGGAGCATGTACGGCGGCCTCGCCTCCGCCATCATCCTGATCGCGCTCTCCCCGGTGGTCTCCGGCACCAAGACCTCGATGATCGCCGGAGCCAACTTCGCGATCTTCCCGCTGAGCAACCCCGGCATCGTCTCCATCCCGCTCGCATTCCTGCTGGGCTGGCTGGGCACCGTGCTGGACAAGCGGCGTGAGGATCCCACGAAGCAGGCCGAGATGGAGGTCCGCTCCCTGACCGGGGTGGGCGCCGAGAAGGCCACCAACCACTAACGGATCGGGCTGGACACAACGGGACCCCCGCGCAGTTGCGCGGGGGTCCCGTTGTGTCCAGCCCCTGTGTGCTCAGCCGTCCGCCGGCCCGCGTTCGAGCAGCGGCTGGATCCGGAACGGGATCATCTCGCTCATCGCCAGCGCCGTATCGGTGCGGTCCACGCCGTCGCAGGAGAGGATCTTGCCGTTGATCCGGAACAGGTCTTCGGCGTCGAGGGCGACGACGCGCAGCAGCAGGTCCGCGGATCCGGTGAGCCCGTAACCCTCCAGGATCTCCGGGACCGCCGCGAGCTCCGCGGCCAGCTTGCCGAGCTTCTGCTGCTGGACGTGGACCGAGATGAATGCCATCAGCGGGTAGCCCAGCGCGGCGGGATTGATCCGGCGTTCGAAGGAGAGGAAGACGTGCTTCTTCTCCAGTTGCGCCATCCGGGCCTGCACCGTGTTGCGGGACAGTCCCAGCTTCTGCGCCAGGGCCACCACGGTGCCCCGGGGATCCCGTGCCATGGTCGAAAGCAGCCGGGTGTCAGTGCCATCCAAAGTTTGCATAATGCGCAAGGTTAGCACGGTCCGGATGGTGCGCTTAGGGCACAATGCGCAAGATTTTCGAGGGTGGTTGTACCCAATGGTTGTTGTGAGTAGGGTCACAATTATCCGGGGCAACGGCGCCCGGGTGGCCGCCGTGCGCAGGGATCACAAGTCCCCCGGGCAGCGGTCAGACGACGTCAGAAGGTTGCGGACAAACTGTGTTTACCGACGACGCGGGCAAGGGCGGCATTGCCGCCGGCGGCCCCGGGAACAGTGCAGAATCAAACAGGCGGACGGGCGGCGATCTCGTCCAGCTCATCACCCCGGGGGGTGAACGCGTCAGCCATCCGGAGTTCGACTCCTGGGTCCAGGACGTCAGCGATGAACAGCTCGCCTCCCTCTACGAAGACATGGTGGCGATCCGCCGGATCGACGCCGAGGCCACCGCCCTGCAGCGCCAGGGCGAACTGGCCCTCTGGCCCCCGCTGCTGGGCCAGGAAGCCTCCCAGATCGGCTCGGCGCGGGCCCTCCGCGACGACGATTTCGTCTTTCCCAGCTACCGGGACAACGGCGTCGCCTACGTCCGCGGCGTGAAGCCGGCGGACATCGTCAAGGCCTGGCGCGGCAACGCCCTGGCCGGCTGGGATCCCTACACGGTCAACGTGGCAACGCAGCAGATCATCATCGGCGCGCAGAGCCTGCACGCCACCGGCTACGCCATGGGTATCCAGAACGACGGCGCCGACTCGGTGGCGGTGGCCTACTTCGGCGACGGCGCCACCAGCGAGGGTGACGTCAACGAGGCCATGGTGTTCGCCGCCAGCTTCCAGGCCCCGGTCATCTTCTTCTGCCAGAACAACCACTGGGCCATCTCCGAACCGGTGATGCTGCAGTCCCACATCCAGATCGCAGACCGGGCCTCCGGCTTCGGCATTCCGAGCATGCGGGTGGACGGCAACGACGTCCTGGCCGTCATGGCCGCCACCCGGATCGCCCTGGACCGGGCACGCCGCGGCGGCGGACCCACCTTCATCGAGGCCGTCACCTACCGGATGGGCCCGCACACGACGGCGGACGACCCCACCCGGTACCGGGACGCCAACGAACTCGAAGACTGGGCCGCCAAGGACCCGATCCACCGGCTCAAAACGCTGCTGGAACGCAAGGGCCTGCTCACCGAAGAGCTGGAAACCGCCGTGGCCGCCAACGCCGACGCCGTGGCCAAGGAACTGCGCTCCGGGACCATCAACATGCCCGAACCGCAGCCGCTGGACATCTTCAAACACGTTTACAGCACCCCCAATTCAACGCTGGAACGCCAGCAGGACCACTACACCCGCTACCTGGCTTCCTTCGGCGATCCCGCAGCAGCCGCTTCCGAAGAAGGTGCACGCTGATGACGCAGATGACCTTTGCCCGAGCCATTAACTCGGGCCTGCGCAAGTCCCTCGAAAACGATCCCAAGGTGATCCTCATGGGCGAGGACATCGGCACCCTCGGCGGTGTCTTCCGGGTCACCGACGGCCTGCAGAAGGATTTCGGCAAGCACCGCGTGGTGGACACCCCGCTGGCCGAATCCGGCATCCTGGGCACCGCCGTCGGCCTCGCCTACCGCGGCTACCGCCCGGTGGTGGAGATCCAGTTCGACGGGTTCATCTACCCGGCCTTCGACCAGATCGTTAGCCAGGTCGCCAAGATGCACTACCGCACCCAGGGCGCCGTGAAGATGCCCATCACCATCCGGGTGCCGTTCGGCGGCGGCATCGGCTCGCCCGAGCACCACTCGGAGTCGCCGGAGGCCTACTTCACCCACACCTCGGGCCTGCGCGTCATCAGCGTCTCCAACCCGCAGGACGCCCACACCATGATCCAGCAGGCCATCGCCTCGGACGATCCGGTGCTCTACTTCGAACCCAAGCGCCGCTACCACGACAAGGGCGAGGTGGACGAGTCCCTCGACCTGTCCGCGGCCCTGTCGATGGAGCAGGCCCGGGTGGTCACCGAGGGTACCGACGTCACCCTGGTTGCCTACGGCCCGCTGGTGAAGACCGCCCGCGACGCCGCCCTCGCGGCCGCCGACGAGGGCGTCTCGGTCGAGGTGATCGACCTGCGCTCGCTGGCCCCGCTGGACTTCGCGACGCTGGAAGCCTCGGTCCGGAAGACCGGCCGGCTGGTCATCTCGCACGAGGCCAGCCAGTCCGGCGGTCTCGGCGCCGAGGTGGCCGCCAGCATCACCGAACGCTGCTTCTACCACCTCGAGGCCGCGCCCGTCCGGGTGACCGGCTTCGACGTGCCGTACCCGTACTCGAAGCTTGAAATGCACCACCTGCCCGGCCTGGACAGGATCCTCGACGGCGTCGACCGTGCCCTGGGCCGGCCCAACTCCCTGAGCGGGCTGGAAGGATGACCGCCACCATGATCAAGGAATTCAGGCTCCCGGACCTCGGCGAAGGCCTGACCGAATCAGAAATCGTCGCCTGGAAGGTGGGGGTCGGGGACACCGTCACACTCAACCAGATCATCGCCGAGGTGGAGACCGCCAAGGCCGTCGTCGAACTTCCCTCGCCGTTCGCCGGCGTGGTGACCGCCCTGCACGAACAGCCCGGCACCGTGGTGGAGGTGGGCAAGCCGATCGTCTCCTTCGAGATCGAGGGCGACGACGGCGGCTCCGGTTCCGACGCCGCGCCCGCCAAGCGGGAGCCGAACCTGGTGGGCTACGGCGCCGTGCTGGAAGGCTCCGGCCGTCCGGCCCGCCGCGCCCGCAGCTTCGCCGCCGCGCCGGCCCCTGCTGTCGCGGAGACGGTCGCTGAACCCGGGCTCGTGGCAGCCGAGACCCATGCCGCCGACACCACTCCGGCCGAACGTCCGCGCTCGACCCCTCCGGTCCGCAAGCTGGCCAAGGACCTCGGCGTCGACCTTGCCGCCATTACCGGCACGGGGGAACGGGGGCTGATCACCCGCGAGGACGTGCGGAACTTCGTGGGCGGCGGCGACCTGCCGGTCGCCTCCCGGGAGCTGGCCGGCCAGCCGGGCGGTGCATGGATGCAGGCCGGGGGAGCGGGTGAGCGGGAAACCCGCACCCCGATCAAGGGGGTCCGGAAGTTCACCGCCGCCGCCATGGTCTCCAGTGCCTTCACCGCTCCTCACGTCACCGAGTTCCTGACCCTGGATGTCACACCCACCATGGAACTGCTGGGAAGGCTCAAGGCCAGCCGGGCATTCGCGGGCTACAAGCTCACTCCGCTGACCCTGGTGTCCAAGGCCGTGCTGATCGCGCTGCG
>DASSXE010000305.1:0-2006 GCA_035704125.1 Arthrobacter sp. | reverse complement strand
GCGGCGATGAGGTAGTCAAGGCCATGGGATTTCACCAGCGGCGCCATCACGAGTGCCACGGCACCGGTGGCGGCGGAGATCATCGCCGGCCGGCCGCCGACGAAGGCGATGGTCACGGCCATGGTGAAGGAGGCGAAGAGGCCGATCCTCGGGTCGACGCCGAGGATAATCGAGAAGGCGATGGCCTCCGGGATCAGGGCCAGGCCGACGACGAGCCCGCCCAGCACCTCGGTCTTCAGCCGCCGCGGGGACGCGAGGGTTCCGCGGACGGACTGCAGTTGTTCGGGCGTGGGGGCAGGCGCATGCGCGGTTGTTGTGAGGGCCACTAACGGTTCCGTTCGTGATGGATGGACGCAGGATGCGTCCGGTTTCCCGGGACATCCCCGGGACTGACGAATTCTTTGGTGTTTCAGGATCATTGGCCCGCAGGATCCTGGTGCGTCGGGATCTTTGGTGCTCAAGGATGCGGGGCGCCGCATCGCGCCGGGAGGGAGCTGGACGGCATGTGCCGTCTCATCGCCCCCACAACTCTACCCTAACGTGATGGTAGAGTTTCACAACAGAGGAAGGCGGGTGTCGATGATGAGCGGAACCATGCACATCGGTGAACTGGCGGAACGGACCGGACTGTCCCTGCGGACGATCCGCCACTACGACGACGTCGGACTGCTTCCCGCATCGGCCCGCACCGGCGGCGGCTTCCGGGTCTACTCAAAGGCCGACGCTGCGCGCCTGATGCTGATCAAGCAGATGAAGCCGCTGGGCTTCTCACTCGAGGAGATGGCTGAAATCCTCGGCCTGCTCGGCGCAGGAGGCCCTGCCGACGGCGGACACGATCGCGCCGACGGCGGCCCGCGGCTGGCCGAATTCCTGGAACGGGCCGAGCACCAGCGCGCGAAGATGGCCCGCAACCTCAGCCAGGCGGATGAGTTCATCGCAATGCTGGGCCACCGGACCCCGCTCCCCACCGGGGAATGACCTCCCCGCCTGCGATAGAAGCAGCAGGATAAATCTGACATACTCGCCCGGCGCTCGGTCATAAAGTGGCTTGGCGGCGGACGCTGGTGGCACCATTCATGGATGCTTGAGGCAACTAAATCTTCAGAACCCCGCACTGACGCGGACACCCCGGTCAATCCTGCCCTCGCCGCCGAGGCCAGAATCGCCCGCATCGCGGTAACCGTCTTCCCGCTCCTCGTGGTGCTTGCCGGCGTCGTCGGCTTCCTCGCCCCGGGAACCTTCAAACCGCTCGCCCCCAGCGTGCCCTACCTGCTGGGCATCATCATGTTCTGCATGGGCCTGACCCTGACCCCGCCGGACTTCGCCTCCGTGGCCAAGCGGCCGTGGGCCGTGGTGCTGGGCATCGTCGCCCACTACGTGATCATGCCCGGCGCCGGCTGGCTGATCGCCCAGGCACTGCATCTGGAGCCCGAACTCGCCGTCGGCGTCATCCTGGTGGGCTGTGCGCCGTCCGGAACGGCGTCGAACGTCATGGCCTTCCTGGCCAAGGGCGACGTGGCCCTCTCCGTGGCCGTGGCCTCCGTCTCCACGCTGATCGCCCCGATCGTCACTCCCCTGCTTGTGCTGTTCCTGGCCGGCTCCTACCTGCAGATCGACGCGGGCGGCATGGTCCTGGACATCGTCAAAACCGTCCTGCTGCCCGTGATCGCCGGCCTGCTGGCGCGCCTGTTCCTGAAGCGCGTGGTCGCCAAGGTTCTCCCGGCCCTGCCCTGGGCCTCGGCCGTGGTCATCTCGTTGATCGTGGCAATCGTGGTGGCCGGCAGCGCCAGCAAGATCGTCGCCGCGGGCGGCATCGTGTTCCTCGCCGTCGTGCTGCACAACGGCTTTGGCCTCGGGCTCGGCTACCTGGCCGGCAAGCTCGGCCGGCTGGATGACAAGGCGCGCCGCGCCCTGGCCTTCGAGGTGGGCATGCAGAATTCCGGCCTCGCGGCGACGCTGGCCACGGCCCACTTCAGCCCGCTGGCCGCGCTGCCGTCGGCGGTCTT
>DASSXE010000273.1:0-4961 GCA_035704125.1 Arthrobacter sp. | reverse complement strand
CGCGAGTGCAGCTGAAAGGCCCATTGCAGAGCGCAACAAAGTTGTCATCGTTGCGCACTCATCGCTGGGAACTCATCGGGTTTCCATCAGTTTTCTGACCCGCTTTCAGGTTGGACGGTTGTTGCTGCGGCCACCGGGGTGTCTGCAGCGTGCGTGCCCGCCAGGATCCGGCGTTCGACGTCGTCCGTTCCGGTCGCGCCGTTGAGGGCGCGTCCGAACGCCCGACGTTTTACCGCCAGTGCCAGGCACTTTTCGCTGGGGTGCAGCCATGCTCCCCTGCCGGCCATCCGGCGTCGTTCATCGACCACGACGGCGGATGATCCGCCGGCGCCGGCGACGAGCCGGAGTAGCTCCGACCGCAGCCCCTTCTTCCGACAGCCAATGCAGGTGCGTTGCGGCGGATTCCCGAGGTGTTGCACTTCTGCCACTACGAGTATCTTCCTGCCGTCACGCACTTGCCGGCCACCATGGCGTCCGTGTGATTGACGGACGCGCCGGAGGCACGAGGATGCCGGCCCCGAGGGCACGGTCATTCTCTATTCTAGCCCCTCCGGCGCCCCAGGCCCGAAACGGCGGGGGCCGCACACGGCGCCGGGCCCGCGGAGTTCGACTCCGCGGGCCCGGCCAGGCGCGGCTATTTGTCCCGGTTTTCCGCGGCGTCGGAGACGATGTCGATCCGCCAGCCGGTGAGCTTGGCGGCCAGGCGGGCATTCTGGCCTTCCTTGCCGATGGCGAGGGAGAGCTGGTAGTCGGGCACAACGACGCGGGCGGACCGGGTGGCCTCGTCCGTGATCGTGACCGAATTCACGCGCGACGGCGAGAGGGCACTGGCGATGAAGCTGGCCGGGTCGTCACTGTAGTCGACGATGTCGATCTTTTCATCGTTCAGTTCGGTCATCACGGCGCGGACGCGGGAGCCCATTTCGCCGATGCAGGCGCCCTTGGCATTGACCCCGGGGATGTTGGCCTTCACCGCGATCTTGGTGCGGTGGCCGGCCTCGCGGGCCAGCGCCACGATCTCGACCGAGCGGTCCGCGATTTCCGGGACTTCGAGTTCGAACAGCTTGCGGACCAGGCCGGGGTGGGACCGGGACAGGGTGATGGAGGGACCCTTGGTGCCACGGTGCACGTCGATGACGAAGGCGCGCAGCCGGTTGCCGTGGACGTACTTCTCGCCCGGAACCTGTTCGGGCGGGGGCAGCAGCGCCTCCACCGTGCCCAGGTTCACCTGGATCATGTGCGGGTTGTTGCCCTGCTGGATGGTTCCGGCGACGAGTTCACCCTCGCGGCCCTTGAACTGGCCCAGCACGTTGTCATCCTCGGCGTCACGCAGGCGCTGCAGGATGATCTGCCGTGCGGTGCTGGCAGCGATCCGGCCGAACCCGGCCGGGGTGTCCTCGAACTCGCCGATCGGGGCGCCGTCGTCGTCGATCTCGGTGGCCCAGATGGTGACGTGCCCGCTCTTGCGGTCCAGCTCGGCCCTTGCCTTCTCGAACGCCCCGGGCGTCTTGTGGTAGGCCACCAAAAGGGCCTGCTCGATGGTGGGAATCAGGAGATCCAGCGGAATTTCGCGCTCACGCTCCAGGAGTCTCAGCGCGCTCATGTCAATATCCATTAGGCCTCCTCGGAAGGTCCATTGTCGTTCTCCAGCGGGGCCTCTTCGAGGTGGCTGAACTCTATCTCGACTTTTCCACTGCGGATCCTGTCGAAAGGAAGCTTGACGGGGTCGCCCTGCTTGGGCTTCATCCCCTTCTTGACGGCCAGTTCAGGCACCAGCGTCACGCCGCCGCCGTCCACGGACTGGATCCTGCCGGTGATGTTCTCGCCCTGGATCACGTTCACGGTGACCAGGCGTCCGCGGGCGCGGTGCCAGTGCCGTTCCTCGGTGAGCGGACGGCCGACGCCGGGCGAGGAGACCTCAAGGTCGTACGGGCGGGCGTCGGTGCTCGGGTCCTCGTCCAGGATGTCCGAGAGGGTCTGGGAGATCTCTGCGATCACGTCGAGGCTGACGCCTCCGGTTTCCTCCTGCGGCAGGTCCACGACGACGTGGACCACGCGGTTGGCACCGGCGACGTGGATGGAAACGTCCTCCAGATACAGCCGGTTGGCCAGGACTGCAGGCTCAAGGAGCGCGTACAGGCGCTCGGCCTCCAGGTTGTGCGCGGGGGCTGAGTCAGCCTTCCCCGTTCCGGTCCGGTCTGTTGAAGTCGTGGCTTCTGCGTTGGTCATGATGCCGCCCGCCTCCCGCTAGATGATGTTGTGTGTACTAGCGTAGCGATATTCGAGCCGCGGTGGTGCACTTCAATTCCCGGACGCCATGCCATGCATGACAACATGGGCTGTTGTGAAAGACGACACCAGCGACGGCCGACGACGGGTCCGCCTGCCCCGGCACCTCCCCCGGCTGGCGCTTGTCGTCTGCCTCGCGCTGATCGTCGTGACCCTTGGCATGGTGGTCAGGCCCGGGAATCCGCCGGAACCGCCGCAACCCTCCCAGTCCGACCTCGTCCGCGCCGCCGCCCTGGCCGATGCCCTGGACCTGCGCTCCGCCGGCGAACGGCTGGCCGCCACCGGCGCGGAGGCTTCGCCGGGCGCCGGAACCGACGCCTCCCGGACCGCCGTGGAGGGCACTGTGAGTTTGCTGACAACCCAGGCGAGGGCGTTGCTGCGCCCGGGCCAGCCCGCCGGCTCCCCCGCCTCCGCCGGCACCGGCACCGGCCCCGGCAGTGCAACGGCAACTCCGGCGACGGCGCCCGCCACGGCCGGAGCCCCCTCCACGCCTGCGGCGCTGGCCGCCGGCCTCGCGGCCAGCGGACGCCAGCGGCTCGCAGATGCCGCGTCAGCCGACGGCGGCACGGCCCGGCTGCTGGCCGTCATCGGCACCGGCCAGCTGCTGCAGGCGACCTCGCTCGCCGCCTCCGCCGGCGCCCCGGACCCCTCGGCCGGCCGCCCCGGCGCGGCGGAATCTCCGGCGGGGACCCCGTCCGCCACGGCGACAGGCTGCCCCTCGGCCCCGCAGGCGGCCGAAGCCGATGGGCAGTCCGGCGGGCCGACGGCCGCCGCTACCCGGCACGCCGACCTGCCGAACGCGCTGGCGGCGGTGATCAGCACCGAGCGGGAAACCGTCTACGGCTACCAGGTTGCGCTGACCCGTCTGGACGGCCCGGGCGCGGCGACGGCGGCGGCCCAACTCACCCGGCACGAGGCCCTGGCTACCGCGGCGGAGGCCCAGGCGCGGCTGCACTGCGTACCGGTTCCTCCGCGTGAAGCCGGGTATGCGCTGGACCCGTCATTCCTGGCCTCCCCCGCCGCCGGACTGGCCGGCCTGGAAACCGGGTCCCTGGCACCTTACGCGGACCTGGTGGCGCTGAGCGACGGGAGCACCCGGCACTGGGCAGTTTCCGGTCTGCTGGAGGCGGCCCGGCGTGCCGTGCAGTGGGGCGCGAAGCCCGGATCGATGCCGGGCCTGGCCGAGGACCCCGCCGCATTTCCCACCCTGCCGGCCGGCTGACACCCCCCACGGCAGGCCGCCGCCGGAAGGCGGCAGCCGGCAAGGCGGGACTTACTTTGCTTAGCCTCCAGATACTGGCCGGCCCGGCCCGCTGATGGTTGGCTGTACGCATGGAAACCAGCCAGGCACCCGCCCTCCACGCAAACGAACCGCACCGGAATGACCTCGCGCACCGGCTGAACTGGCTGCGCGCAGGCGTCCTGGGCGCCAATGACGGCATCGTCTCGGTGGCCGCCATTGTGGTGGGCGTCGCGGGTGTGACCACCGATTCGGGTCCCATCCTGACCGCCGGGGCTGCCGGCGTCGTCGGCGGCGCGATCTCCATGGCCCTGGGCGAGTACGTCTCGGTGAGCAGCCAGAAGGACAGCCAGGAGGCGCTGATCGAAAAGGAGCGCCGGGAACTGGCCGAACAGCCCGAGGAGGAGCTGGCCGAACTCGCCGCCATCTACCAGGCCAAGGGACTCAGCGCGGACACCGCCCACACCGTGGCGAAGGAACTGACCGCCCACGATGCCCTGGGCGCCCACCTCTCGGCCGAGCTGAACATCGACGAAACGGACATCGTCAGCCCCTGGCACGCAGCCCTCGCCTCGGCCATCGCCTTCCTGGTGGGGGCCATCCTGCCGATGCTGGCCATCCTGCTGCCCCCGGAGAACATCCGCGTGCCGCTGACCTTCGCGGCGGTGCTGGTGGCCTTGGCGGCCACCGGAGCCCTCGGCGCGTGGATCGGCGGGGGCTCGAAGATGAAGGCCGCCGTCCGGGTGGTCATCGGCGGTGCGGCGGCACTTCTGACCACCTTCCTGATCGGCAGCTGGCTCGGTGCGAGCGGCTTCGCCGGCTGACGTGCGGCAACTACGCTGGGGACGATGATCACGCCCCCAGCCATCCCGATTCCGCCGGCCCTCGCCCGCCGCTACGCCGGCCGCGCCGAGGGCAGGACCTGGCTGGCGTCGCTGCCCGCCCTGATCCGGCGTTGCCTGGCGGACTTCGGGCTCGTCGCCGATCTCGCCCCGGGCGCGGACCCGTGGAGCGGCCACGGCGCCATCGTCATCCCCGTGCGGCTGGACGACGGCACGGCAGCGGTGCTGAAGATCGCTTATCCGCACGAGGAGTCCCGCGCCGAGCAGCACGCCCTGGCCCTCTGGGACGGGCGCGGAGCGGTGCGGTTGTTGGCTGCCGGCCCGGATGCCGGCGCCCTTGTGCTGGAGCGGCTGGTGGCGGACCGGTCGCTGCAGGACGTCCCGCTGGAGGCGGCCGTACCGGTCTGGGGCGGTCTGGTCCGCAGTCTGGGGCTGGCTCCGGATGACCGCGCGGAGTGGGCCGACTTCGACCAGGCCGCGGCACGCGCCGAACGGTGGAGCGACGAATTTCCCGAACGCTGGGAGCTGTTGGGCCGGCCCTTTCCTCGCTGGTTGCTGGAGGCGGCGCTGGAGGTCTGCCAGACACGCGG
>DASSXE010000269.1:0-4340 GCA_035704125.1 Arthrobacter sp. | reverse complement strand
AGGCCTTCGACTTCGGTGGCGCGTCCGTTGGCCGCAACTTTGCCTGCCAGGTGCCGGATCACGTCCTCGGACGATGTGCCGAGATTCTGGTCGAGCTCGACCAGGTCGGGAGTAATGAGCTGGGTCACTGTCAATCCTTTGTCAAGGCCGTGATGGTTACGGCATCGGGGGTGGTTTGGTGCACTGCCGGGACAGTCGAGCCGGGCAGGGAAGCAGCGGCGGCACCATGGGCCACCGCCTGACGCAGGCAGTCGGCCGGGGCGGCGCCCCGGCTTGAGGCGAGCAGGTAGCCGGCAAGCGACGAATCGCCCGCGCCGACCGTACTGACCGCCGTGACCGGCGGGTGCGTGGCCAGCCACGCGCCGTCGGCCGTCACAAGCACCGCACCCTTGGAACCGAGGGTGGCGAGTACGGCACCCACTCCGGAACGGACGACGGCGGCGGCGGCTGCCGCGGCAGCCTCCGGGTCGGCCTCGAGTTCCTCGGCGGACTTATTCGTGGCAAAACCGGCCGCTGCGGCCAGCTCCGCCAGTTCCTCGGCGTTGGGCTTGAGCAGGTCCGGCTTGCCGAGGGTGTCGCCGGAGACCGCCGCGGCGAGGGGTTCGCCGGAGGAATCGACGGCGATGAGGGGTGCCTCGGAGCCATCGTGGGTCGAACGCAGCCGCCGGGTAACGGTGGCATAGAAGTCGGCCGGGACTCCGGGCGGGAGGGATCCGGCCAGAACGACCCAGCTGGCGCCGCGGGCGGAGTCCAGCAGCAGCCCGATCAGGGCCTCCTGCTGTTCTGCGCTCAAAACCGGGCCGGGTTCGTTGATCTTGGTGGTGACGCCGCCGGGCTCGGTGAGCGCCACGTTGCTGCGGAGCGGCTCCCCGATCGGCAGCGCGGCGAAGGGCACCTCGGTGTCCCGCAGCCCGGCCAGCACCGGGTCGGCCGCGGCTCCCGGGAGGACGGCGAGGGTCTTGAGTCCGGAGGCGACGAGGGCGCGGGAGACGTTGACGCCCTTGCCGCCGGATTCCTGCCGGACGGAGAGGGCCCGCTGGACCTCGCCCCGGAGCAGGGGGCCGGGCAGGGCCACGGTCCGGTCCAGGCTGGGGTTGGCGGTGAGGGTGACGATCATGCGACCACCACCTCGACTCCGGCGTCCGAGAGTGCGGCCGCGAGGGCCGGACTGGGTTTCGAGTTTGTGATCACGGTGTCCAGATCTTTCAGCGAGGCGAACTGGACCAGCGTCTCCGCGTCCAGCTTGGAGGAATCGGCCAGCACGACGATGCGCCGGGCCGAATGGACGAAGGCGGCCTTGACGGCTGCTTCTTCAGGATCGGGAGTGCTCAGCCCGAAGGCTGCAGAGATGCCGTTGGTGCCGATGAAGGCGATGTCCGGCCGGATCCGGCCGGCCGCCTCGACGGTGGACTGTCCGACGGCGGCCTGGGTCAGGCCGCGGACCTTGCCGCCGAGCAGGTGCAGGGCGATGCCGGGCTCACCGGACAGCCTCGCCGCAATCGGCAGGGCGTGCGTGATGACGACGAGTTCGGCCTCGACGGCGACGCCGGACGACGCTCCGGCCGTGCGGGCTGCCAGCATTCCCGCGAGGGCCTCGGTGGTGGAGCCGGCGTCGATCAGGATGCTGCCGGAGCGGCCCTGCGGAATGAGTGCCAGGGCCGCCTCGGCGATCCGGTTCTTCTCGGAGGGGCGCTGGACGGTGCGCTCGAGGATGCTCTCCTCGGTGGTGCTGATGCGCTCCGGTGAGACGGCGCCGCCGTGGACCCGGCGGACGCTGCCGGCGGTCTCGAGGGCGGCGAGGTCGCGCCGGACGGTTTCGGTGGTGATGCTGAAGCGCTCCGCGAGGTCCGTGACGCTGGCCCGGCCGCTGGCGGCCACGAGCTCCACGATCAGTTGCTGGCGTTCCTCGGCGAACACTTGCCCTCCATTGCGACGTTGACGTGGGTACTGCGACTGCCTGCGGCTTCCGTCCTTCGGTGACGGCTGTCACATCGAAGTGGAATTGATTGACTTTATCTTTGTTCGTGTGGCTTTGTCAACGAAAAGCAACAAGAACGCAGAAGAGAGTGGGGTGGGGCTTAAAGCGCGGACGCCGGGCCGAACTTGTGCGGTTCGGCCCGGCGTCCGGGGTGTGCTGCTGCGCTGCTGGGCGGCGGAACTAGATGCCGGCGTCGCGGCTTTCGTTGCGGGTGATGGTCTCACCCGTGTTGGGGTCGACGACGGAGCGGGTCTCGCTGACGCGGCGGGTGCGGCTGCGGCCCGGCGAAGCCAGGATCAGCGAGGCAATCAGGCCGATCACGCCGACCACCATCAGGATGTAGCCGATCATCGTCTGGTCCACGTTGGGGATCAGGCCGGGGGTGATGGCCCAGGCCAGGATGGCGCCGAGAGCGATCAGGAAGATGGAGGAACCGATTCTCATGTCTTGCTCCTTAGTGTCCGGATGGACGGTGTCACTGGGTCTGGTGAGTGCCTGTGGTGCAGTCGGTGTCAGTGAGTGTGGGTCGCGGTCTGTGCCATCGCCCGGAGGGGCTGCGGCCAACGCTAAGCATGCTGTCCTTCGTCACGCTACAGCCCGGTACCCCGGGTTTCAACGATTTTGCCGCCGCCCCGCCGGAAAAACCGCAGGTGAGGGGCCGAACGGGGGCTGGGGGATCCATTCCGGCGGCGTTTTCGGACAGCTGCCCCGGCTTCGGTCGGGGGCACTCCGGGTCCGGGGTGCCCCCGACCGGTTCCGCCGCGGAAAACCGGATCCGGTGCGCTGAGACGGGCCGGTCCTCGCTAGGCTGGCCGGATGGAGACAGTCGTCTGGTCCAAGCCGGAGTCAGAACGCGCCGGCACCCCGCTGCTGGTGATGCTGCACGGCTACGGGACGGACGAAACCCGGATGTCCAGGCTGTTCGGCAGCCTGCCGGCCGAGTTCACCTGCGCGGCGGTGCGGGGCCCCAAGGTGATCGGCGACGACTATGGCTGGTTCCTGCTCGACTACTTCCTCACCCACGATTTCGCCGACGTGATCTCCGCGGCCAACCGGGTCTTCGCCTGGATCGACTCGGTCAAGGACCGGCACAGCAGCGTCAGCCTGCTCGGCTACTCGCAGGGCATGGCGATGGCCAGCACCCTGCTGCGGTTGCGGCCCGCGGGGTTCCGCGCCGCGGTCGGACTCTCCGGCTTCGTCCTGGAGAACGAACTGCTGGCCATGAGTGAAGCGTTCGACGCCCGGCCGCCGTTCTTTTGGGGGCGGGACAAGGACGACGTCGTGATCAACGAGGCCGCCACGGCGCACACGCAGGAGTGGCTGGAGCAGCACACGCAACTCACGGTCCGCAGCTATCCGGGGATGGGCCACTCGATCTCGCCGGCGGAGCTGGTGGACGTGACGGCCTTCCTCCGGCATTACGTGTTGCGCTAGCCCCCTTTCAGGACCGGGGGCCTAGTCCGTTCGCCTAATCCATTCGATGGTCCGAACCAGGGTACTTGCGCCCTGTTTTTATAAGCGTTTACACTCTAATTTGGCCAATTTGATCGGCCCACTACTGCTGGGGGAAGAAAGGTCTAGGCCCGTGTCGCATGGTTAAGGCCCCGCGCGTGACCATCCAGGACGTCGCCGCCCTCTCCGGACTCTCCATTTGCACGGTCTCGAGGGCCCTCCGGCACCTGCCAAACGTGTCCGAAAAAGCCCAGGCCAAAGTCACCGACGCGGCCGGCAAGCTCGGCTACAAGGCATCGTCCGCCGCCGCCCGGCTGGCCGGCGGTTCCACCGGCGCCGTCGCCATCATCGTCCCCACCGCCACCGCCTGGTTCTTCGCGCAGGCCGTGGAGGCCGCCGAGGAAGTCTTCGCCGACAGCGGCTACGACACCGTGCTGATCAGCCTGCGGAACCGGCCCAGCGTGAAGCACAAGCTGTTCGGCGACCTGGCAGGGCTGGCCCAGCGCGTCGACGGCGTCCTGCTGCTGAACGTCGGACTCGACGCCGCGGAGGTCGCCGCTCTGGAGGAGTCCGGGCTCGCCGTCGCCAGCGTCGGCATGCAGGGCGTCCCGTGGGACAACGTAGGCATCGACGACGAGGAGGCGGCCCGGAAGGCAACCGGCCACCTGCTCGACCTTGGCCACTGGGACCTGGCAATACTGGCCGGCCGCGAGCCGGCGTCCAGCACCGTGGTCACCGCCGACGCGCGGCGCCGCGGCTTCGAAAGGGCGCTGGCCGACCACGACCTGATTCTGGACCCGGACCTGGTCCTGGACGCCGGCTCCAGCATCGAGGGCGGCCGCCAAGCCATGACGGAGCTGATCGAAAACCGCAGGATGCCTTCCGCGGTCTTCGCCGGCTGTGACGAGAC
>DASSXE010000245.1:0-5156 GCA_035704125.1 Arthrobacter sp. | reverse complement strand
CTGCTCGCAGATCACGCCGTCGGCCATGAACAGCACCCGGTCCGCCACCTCGCGGGCGAAGCCCATCTCATGGGTGACCAGCACCATCGTCATGCCCTCGGCGGCGAGGTCCTTGATCACCTGCAGCACCTCCCCCACCATTTCGGGGTCCAGAGCCGAGGTGGCCTCGTCGAAGAGCATGATGTCCGGATTCATTGCCAGCGCCCGGGCGATGGCCACGCGCTGCTTCTGGCCGCCGGAGAGCGACGACGGCCGCGCGTCGGCCTTCTCCGCCAGCCCGACGCGCTCCAGCAGCTTCAGGGCGTTGGCGCGGGCCTCGTCCTTGTTCTGCTTCTTCGATTCCACCGGGGCGAGCATGATGTTCTCGATCACGGACATGTGCGGGAACAGGTTGAAGTGCTGGAAGACCATGCCGATGTGCCGGCGGACCTCGTTGATGTCCACTTTGGGGTCGGTGACATCGAAGCCGTCCACCGTGACGTGGCCGGCGGTGATGTCCTCCAGCTTGTTCAGGCAGCGCAGGAACGTGGATTTACCGGAGCCGGACGGACCGATCACGCAGACAACCTCGCCCTCGGCCACCTCGGCGTTGATGCCCTTGAGGACCTCATTGGCGCCGAAGGACTTCTTCAGCTCCCGGACGGAGATCTTGCTGGCGGTGGAAACTGCCGTGGTCATTTGTTGAACCTCTTATCCGCGAAGTTGGCCAGCTTGGTCAGGAGCATGATGACGACGAAGTAGAGCACCGCGACGATCAGCAGGGTCTCGGTGATCCGGAAGTTTCCGGCGTAGATCTGCTGGCCCTGGTAGAGCAGTTCGGCGAAGCCGATGGCCAGCAGCAGCGAGCTGTCCTTGAGCATGATGATCAGCTGGTTGATCAGCGACGGGGTCATGATTTTGAACGCCTGCGGCACCACCACCCTCTGCATCGACTTGGCGTAGCCCAGGCCCAGGCTGCGGCTGGCTTCGAGCTGGCCGGGATCGACCGACTGGATCGAACCGCGGACGATCTCGGTGATGTAGGCCGCGGAGTTCAGGCTCAGCGTCAGGACGGCCGCCACCCAGATGTCGATCGGCTGGCCGGTCAGCTGCGGGATGCCGAAGTAGAAGAAGAAGGCCCAGACCAGCAGCGGGGTGCCGCGGAAGATGTTGACGAACGTCGTCGCGATCCCGCGCAGGATGATGGACGTGGAGATCTTGAAGAAGCCCATGAACAGGCCGATCAGCATGGCCAGGGCGAAGGAGATCGCGGTGACCAGCACGGTGTTGCCGAGGCCCTTCATCAGGGCCGGGAAGCTGTTCGCCAGCAGGTCCCAGAAGCTGGACTGGGTGGCCTGGGCCGGGTCCTTGAGGTACTTGTCGAGGATCTTCTGGTACTCGCCGCTGGATTTCAGGTCCGCCAGGCCGGTGTTGAACGCCTTGAGCAGTTCCGGGTTTTTGCCTTTGTTGACGGCGAACCCGTAGGAGCCGCCCTTCTCCTTCTCGGAGACGGCCTTCAGCCCGTTGTTCTGGCTGATGCCGTACGCCAGCACCGGGTAGTCGTCGAAGACGGCGACGGCGTTGCCGGACTTCACGAGTTCGTACATGGTCGCGGACTGGTCCAGGGACTTGACCGTGAAGCCGTACTTGCCGGCGATCGACTTGGCGAAGGTCTCGCCTTCACTGCCGGTCTTGGCGGTGACGGTCTTGCCCTTGAGGTCCTCGTAGCCCTTGATGTCCTTGTTGTTCTTGGCCACGGCCATCTGCACGCCGGACTCGAAGTACGGATCGGAGAAGTCGTAGATCTGCTTCCGTGGCTCCGTGATGGACATGCCGGCGATCACGCCGTCGACCTGGTTGGAGGAGAGCGCCTGCAGGGCCGCATTGAAGCCCAGGGACTTGATCTCGACGGCGAAGCCCTGGTTCTTGGCGATCTGCCGGATGATGTCCATGTCGATGCCGGTCAGCTCGCCGCCGGCGTCGCGGAACTCGAACGGGGCGAACGTGGTGTCCGTGCCGATGACGAACGTCTTTCCGGACAGGCTCGACGGCGCCGCCGCCTGCGGTGCCACCGCGGCCGGCGGGGGGACGGCGGCCTGGGCCGCCGGTGCGGCGGCAGCGCCGGAGGCACCGAAGATCAGTGCGGCGAACGCGAGCATCGCCCCGATGAGGGTGGCCGTCCGCGGCCGGGCAACCCCGGCCTGCTGGAGTCTGGGCAAGGTAGAACAACCCCTAGATGAGTGCGGCTGCCGGCCCGTGGGACCGGCAAAGTACCCCTAGAGGCTACCCGCATTTGGGCGCCGCCGGAGCGGGAGGGGTCCAAAAGGCGGGTGGCCGGACCGTTACTGGCCGTAGAAGACGCGTTCAAAGACGGCCCGGGCGCGCCGGCTGAGGCGCAGGTAATCCTCCTCCAGGGCCGCGGCGTTTCCCTGCCCGTAGCCGCACCAGCGCGCCACGGCTTCCAGGTCCCGCCGCGACGAGGGCAGCAGGTCCGAGGCCCGGCCGGTCCAGATCACGTTGGCCGAGCGGATCCGGCTGGCCAGCCGCCAGGCCCGCAGCAGCAGGACCACCTCGCCTCCTTCCAGCAGCTCGAGTTCGGCAGCGGCCTCCAGCGCCTCCACGGTGGAGGTGGTCCGCAGCTCCGGGTGCCGGCCGGCGTGCCGCAACTGCAGCAGCTGGGCGAGCCATTCGACATCGCTGAGGCCGCCGCGGCCCAGTTTCAGGTGCCGTGCCGGGTCCGCGCCGCGGGGCAGCCGCTCGGACTCCACCCGCGCCTTGATCCGCCGGACCTCGCGGACGTCCTGGTCGGAGAGCGAGTCCGGGTAGCGGATGGGGTCAATCAGCTCAACGAAGTCGGCCGCGAGGCCGTCGTCGCCGGCCATCGGGCGGGCCCGGAGCAGCGCCTGAGCCTCCCAGACCAGGGACCAGCGCCGGTAGTACTCGGCGTAGGACTCCAGCGACCGGACCATCGGGCCGTTCTTGCCTTCCGGCCGCAGGTCCGCATCCACCATCAGCACGCGCTCGGCCAGAACCGCCGGCTTGAGCGGCTGGGTCAGCAGGCTGGAGAGCTTGCCGACGATCCGGGCCGCCTGCTGCTGCGCCTCGTCCTCGGGAACCCCGGGCAGGCCGCGGTGGACGTACATGACGTCCGCGTCCGAGCCGTAGCCGATCTCCCGGCCGCCCTGCCTGCCCATGGCAACGACCAGTACGCGCGTCTTGAGCGGCTCCTTCGCGCTGACGACGGTCTCGGCCACCCGGAGGGCGCCGAGCACGGCGGCCCGGTCGGTGTCGGCCAGCGCCGTCCCCACCTGGTCCTGGTCCAGCAGCCCGGCGCTGTCCGCGATCGCGATCCGCAGGATCTCCCGGCGCCGGATCAGCCGAATCAGCCGCATGGCGCTCTCCGGGTCCGAGTGGCGGGACATCTTGGAGGTGATTTCCAGCCACTGTGCCTCGTAGCTGAGCGGGACCAGGTCCTTGTCCGAACCAAGCCAGGCCACCGATTCCGGCGAGACCTCCAGAAGGTCCGAGATCAGCCGCGAGTTGGCGAGCACGTGGCAGAGCCGCTCGGCGGCCGCCGTCGAATCGCGGAGCAGCCCGAGGTACCAGTGCGTGGTGCCGAGGGCCTCGCTGACCCTGCGGAACGCCAGCAGCCCGCCGTCGGGGTCGACGCCCTCGGCGAGCCAGCCCAGCAGGATGGGCAGCAGCTGGCGCTGCAGCGCGGCCCGGCGGCTGACCCCGCCGGTGAGGGCCTCGATGTGCCGCATCGCGCCGGGTGGATCCAGGTAGCCGAGCGCGGCGAGCCGGCCCTGGGCGGCCTCCGGGGTGAGCCTGGCCTCCTCGGTGCTGAGCGCCGCGGCGGTGTTCAGCAGCGGCCGGTAGAAGATCCGTTCGTGCAGCTCCCGCACCGAGCGTTTGGTCTTCCGCCACGCCGCCAGCAGCGCGTCCGGGTGCGGGCGCTCGTCGGAGAACGGGCCCAGCACCGCCTTGGCCAGCGACCGCAGCGAGGCCTCTTTGACCGGCATCAGGTGGGTGCGGCGGAGCTGGAACAGCTGGATCCGGTGCTCCAGCAGGCGCAGGTAGCGGTAGTCACGGTCGAATTCGGCGGCGTCGACACGGCCGATATATCCGCCGGCGGAGAGGGCGGCGATCGCGGCCGTGGTGTCCCGGCAGCGGAGGGTTTCGTCGGATTTGCCGTGCACCAGCTGCAGCAGCTGGACGGTGAACTCGACGTCGCGCAGGCCGCCGCGGCCCAGCTTGATCTGCCGTTGTTCCTCGTCGGCGGGGATGTGTTCGGTGACCCGGCGGCGCATCGACCGGACGGATTCGACGAAACCCTCGCGGCCGGCGGAGGACCAGATCAGCGGCGCGACGGCGGCCTCATAGCGGGCGCCGAGGTCCGCGTCGCCGGCGATGGTGCGGGCCTTGAGCAGGGCCTGGAATTCCCAGCTCTCGGCCCAGCGCGCGTAGTAGCTTTCGTGCGAGGCCAGGGTGCGCACCAGCGGGCCGGATTTACCTTCGGGCCGGAGGTTGGCGTCGACTTCCCAGAGCCCGGGCTCGCGGCTCGTGGACATGATGGCCCGGGAGATCCCCGAGGCCAGGGCGGTGCCGATCGTGGCGGCCCGGGCGTCCTCAAGCGCGCCGCCGTCGATCACGTAGATGACGTCGACGTCGGAAATGTAGTTCAGTTCGCGGGCGCCGCACTTGCCCATCCCGATCACGGCCAGCCCGACGTCGGCCACCTCCGCGGCGCCGAACTGTTCGGCCGCTTCGGCCCGGGAGACCGCCAGCGCGGCCTCGATCGCGGCCCCGGCGAGGTCCGCCAGTTCGGCGCCGACGGCGGGCAGGTAGTCCAGCGGGTCGGCGGCGCAGAGGTCCTTGACGGCCAGTTCCACAACGCCGCGGCGGTAGGCGGTGCGCAGCGCGGCGTAGCCGTCCTGCCCGGTCACCCCGGCGACCGGCCGGGCGGCCTTCGGGTCGGCCCGGACGGAGTGCAGCAGCCGGGTCCGCAGCTCTGCCGGATCCGCGGGGACCGGTTCCGGGCTGGCGGTGGTTTCGAAGGCGTCCAGGTGCTCGGGGTGCCGGATCAGGAACTCGCCGAGGGCCTCGGAGGCGCCGAGCACCCGGTAGAGCGGCTCGCTGCGCTCCGCGTCGTCCGCCGCCAGCCGGCGCAGGTCCGG
>DASSXE010000222.1:0-3773 GCA_035704125.1 Arthrobacter sp. | reverse complement strand
GCCGACCGGGGTTGAGGTTGCGTGCGCGTTGACGTGCACCACGTCCTCGGCCTGGATCCGGCCGTCGAACATGGCCGCCTTCAGCGCCCGGGTGGCGCCGAGGCCCTCGGGGTCCGGGGCGGTGATGTGGTACGCGTCGGCCGTGACCGAGGTGCCGGCCAGCTCTGCGTAGATCCGGGCCCCACGGGCCAGGGCGTGCTCTTCGGCCTCGAGGACCAGGGCTCCGGCGCCCTCGCCCATGACGAAGCCGTCGCGGTCGCGGTCGTAGGGGTGGGATGCGTGCTCGGGATCGTCGTTGCGGCGGGAGAGCGCCTGCATCGAGGAGAACGCGGCGATCGGCATCGGGTGGATGGCGGCTTCGGCGCCTCCGCAGACCACGACGTCGGCCTTGCCGGAGCGGATCAGTTCAAGGCCCATGTGGACGGCTTCGGTGCCGGACGCGCAGGCGGAGACGGGGGTGTGGGCGCCGGCGCGGGCACCCAGGTCCAGGCTGACCGCTGCTGCGACGCCGTTGGGCATCAGCATCGGGACGGTCATCGGCAGGACGCGGCGCGGGCCTTTTTCGCGCAGGGTGTCCCAGGCGTCCAGCAGGGTCCAGACGCCGCCGATTCCGGTGGCGAAGGCGACGGCCAGGCGGTCGTGGTCAACGCTGTCGATGTTGGCATCGGCCCAGGCCTCGCGGGCGGCAATGACGCCAAACTGGGTGGACGGGTCCATGCGCTTGGCTTCGACCCGGCTGAGGACATCCAGGGCCGGGGTGGAGGCGCGGGCGGCGAAGTGGACCGGAAGCTCGTACTTGGCCACCCAGTCGTCTTCGAGGGTGTGCGCGCCGGAGACGCCCTTGAGCGCGTTCTTCCACATTGTGGGGACATCGCCGCCGATGGGTGTGGTGGCACCCAGACCGGTGATGACTACTTTGCGTGCCATGGGATCACTCTTTCGTCGGTGCGCCTGCCGCTGCCGGTGCCTCGTGGGGCGGCCGGGGCCTGCGTAAGAAAACTCGGTGGTCAGGTGAATACTGGATCACGCCGGCGCGGACCTGGCATGACGGGGTGGGATCCCGCCGGGGACGCCGCCTTCGCGGCGCCCCCAAACGGGCCACGGAACCGGTTCCGTTTCGGGAACCGGAGCCAAAGAGCAGGCGGAATTAGGCCTGGGCGCTGGCGATGAAGTTGACGGCGTCGCCAACGGTCTTGAGGTTCTTGACCTCTTCGTCCGGGATGCGGACGCCGAACTTTTCCTCGGCGTTGACCACGATGGTCATCATCGAGATGGAGTCGATGTCCAGGTCCTCGGTGAAGGACTTGTCCATTTCGACGGCCTCCGGGGCCAGGCCGGTTTCCTCGTTGACGATCTCCGCCAGACCGGCCAGGATTTCTTCGTTGTTAGCCATGGTGGCTCCTTTTCTTGTTGGTGCCATCGGCTGCCGGATAAGTCCGGAGCGTTGGGCGGAATGATTCAAACCGAGGGTTCGGCTTGGTGTGGGAATCCTTGCTGTCTGCCGGGCAGCAGCGCGGGAAGTGTGGCGGCTGCCTACGGAAGCACAATCACCTGGGCGCCGAACACCAGGCCGGCGCCGAAGCCGATCTGCAGCGCCAGCCCGCCGCTCAACTCAGGATTTTCCTGCAGCAGGCGGTGGGTGGCGAGCGGAATGGACGCGGCCGAGGTGTTGCCCGCTTCGGCAATGTCCCGTGCAACCTTGACCGTCTCCGGCAGCTTGAGCTGTTTGGCCATCTCGTCGATGATGCGCATGTTGGCCTGGTGCGGGATGAACGCGGCCAGGTCCTCGGCCTTCACGCCGGCGGCGTCGAGGGCCTGCTGGGCAACCTTGGCCATTTCCCAGACCGCCCAGCGGAAGACGGTCTGGCCGTCCTGGCGCAGGGTGGGCCACAGGGCGGCTTCGGTGACGGCGGCTTCCTCGTCGCTGAGGGCGGAGTCGTGCTTTCCGCCGGCAGCGAAGTCCCGGATGTCCAGCATCGAGTGGGTCATGCCGATGGCGTCCCACTTGCTGCCGTCCGATCCCCAGACCGAGGGACCGATGCCGGGGGTGTCGGACGGGCCGATGACGACGGCGCCGGCGCCGTCGCCGAGCAGGAAGGAGATGGTGCGCTCGGTGTTGTCGATGACATCGGAAAGCTTCTCGGCCCCGACCACCAGAACGTACTTGGCGGCACCGGAACGGACCAGCGCGTCGGCCTGGGCGATGCCGTAGCAGTAGCCCGCGCAGGCAGCCGAGATGTCGAACGCCGGAGCCGGAGTGGCGCCGAGGCGGTCGGTCAGGCTGGCGGCGGCCGACGGGGTGGCGTACGGGTGGGTCACGGTGGAGACGATGACAGCGCCGAGCTCGGAGGCTTCGACGCCGGCACGCTCGAGGGCCTCACGGGCTGCGCCCTCGGCCATGTCGATCACGCTGACGTCCGCCGGTGCGCGGTGCCGGGTGACGATCCCGGTGCGCTGCCGGATCCACTCGTCCGAGGAGTCGATCCACTGGCAGACGTCGTCGTTCGTGACAATGACGCTGGGACGGTAGGCACCAACACCCAGCACCCGGGTGGCCGTCTGCAGGGGGGCCTGCTTCAGAGTAGGAGTGCTCATTTTCCTCCCTCAAGTTCTGCGAATAGGGCCAGGGCGTCGGACAGGTCGTCCGGCGTCTTGACGGTAACGGTCTTCACTCCGGGCATGCCGCGCTTGGCCAGGCCGGCCAGGGTGCCGGCCGGGGCCAATTCGATCAGGCCGGTTACGCCGCGCGCCACCAGGGTCTCCATGCAGCGGTCCCAGCGGACCGGGCGGGAAACCTGGGCGATGAGGCTGTCGACGGCGGCTGCGCCGTCCGTCACCTCCGCGCCGTCGAAGTTTGAGAGCAGGGGAACCTGCGGGTTCCGCGGGTGCAGCGAGGGACGGAGGTCCTTCAGGGCGGCAACGGCGGGGGACATGTGCGAGGTGTGGAACGCCCCGGCGACCTTGAGCGGGATGACGCGGGCCTTCGCCGGTGGCTTGTCGGCCAGCGCCTTCAGCTGCTCCAGGGTGCCGGCGGCAACGGTCTGTCCGGCACCGTTGACGTTGGCCGGGGTGAGGCCGCACGCCTCGATGGCGGCCAGGACCTCGGCCGGGTCGCCGCCGACGACGGCGCTCATGCCGGTGGGCGTGGCGGCGGCGGCAGCGGCCATGCCGTTGGCGCGTTCCCGGACAAAGGTCATGGCCTCGGTCTCGGTGAGTACCCCGGCCAGGGCGGAAGCGGTGATTTCTCCGACCGAGTGTCCGGCGAGGATGACCGGGAGGGTTCCCAGTTCCACGTCGAAGAGGGCCTGCGCGGCGACCAGGCCGGCCGCGACGATCAGCGGCTGGGCGACGGCCGTGTCCTTGATGGTGTCCTCATCCGAGGTGGTTCCGTGCGCGGTGAGGTCAATACCCGCTATTTCGCTCAGGGAGGCCAGGTGGCCTGCGACGGAGGGCAGTTCCAGCCAAGGGGCCAGAAAACCGGAGGTCTGGGAGCCCTGTCCAGGGCAGACGATTGCAAGCACGTATCCAGCTTTCCAAATTACCGCGTGATTCTCGGTGTATTCATGCACCAAGCTCACTGGGTCAGTTTGTAGGAAGTCTACAACGGTTCAGTTGCCGTTCCGGGACGTCTGGCGTTCGGTGGGCGCCTTGGGCGGCACGGAAAGCCGTCCCACCACAAGGGCCGCCTGCAGCACAAATGCCTCCCGGGGGAGCAGCGGATCCCAGCCGGTGACGTCACAAACGCGCTTGAGCCGGTAGCGGACGGTGTTGGC
>DASSXE010000203.1:0-6456 GCA_035704125.1 Arthrobacter sp. | reverse complement strand
GAGTTCCGGTTGACCAGTTCCCACAGCCGCAGCCCGAGGCGGACCGTCCCGCCGTCGCCGATTTCCACGAGTCCGTGCCCGGCCAGTTGCCGGACCAGGCGGTGCGCAGTCGTCAGCGGAAGCCCGGCTCGCTCGGCCAGCCCGGAGAGCTGCAGGGCAGCCGAACCCTCCGGGAAGGCCGCGAGCAGACGCACCACCCGGTCCACAACCGAGTCCCCGGATCCTGAATTGGCCATGCTCCACGCTCCTGCCGCCGCTGCTGCCTCACCGATCAGTCTTCCATTGAATGGTCGGGGTGGCATGGTCCGGGCGTCTGGCGCCTGCGCGGCGCTTGGTGCGGTCAGCGGGTCGCCGCGGGGCGGCCCCGCAGGCGGCGCCAGAGGGCCGGGGCCAGCACGACGGCGACGCCGACGGCGGCCCCGATCACCGTTTCGAAGAACCGGTCCCGCAACAGGACGCCGGCCGGCACGGGGGCCACCAACAGGGTCGAGATCAGCGCCAGCGGCGTCACGAAGATCTGCGCCAGCATGTACTGGCGGGCGATGAACATCTCCGCCCCGAACTGGCAGGCGGCAATGACCAGCACGGTCAGCCAGGGCTCCGGCTGGAGCAGCAGGATGGCGGCGAGCACCAGCAGGCCCAGGGCGGTGCCGACGATGCGCTGCAGGCCCCGGCTGATGCGGTGCCGGGTGGTGTGCCCCACCAGCGGAACGACGGCCGCCACCATGGCCCAGTAGTTGTGCCCGATGCCGAGCCGTTCGCCCACGAGCGTCGCCAGGACGCCGGCCAGACCGGCCGCCACGAGGTAGCCGGCGGCCTCCAGCCAGGCCACCCGGCGTTCCGCGGCGGTCAACCGGACGGTGGCCGCCCAGGCCCACGCCTTGCGCCGGCTGGGGGCCACCCGTGAGGACATCCCGACCAGGAGCGAGAAGACGACGGTCAGGACCGCCACCAGCATGCCCTGCCACAGGGGCGGCTGATGCGGGACCGAGGCGATGGCCGCAAAGGCGAAGATGTGGAACAGGGATCCCGCCGGTCGCAGCCGCCACAGCGCCACGATCAGCGAGCAGGCACCGGCCACCAGGGTGGTTGCGGCGACCTGCAGCCAGATGCGGTCTGCAGGGGCCAGGGCCGGAAGGGTGCCCGCCTGGGCGGTCAGCGCGCCGAGCAGAATGACCGCCAGCATCAGCGTTCCCGCGCGCAGTTGCAGCACCAGCCGCCGGCCGTGCGGCTCGTTGCGGCCGTAGATTCCGGCGAACGCACCGAACGAGGCGAAGATCGCCAGGTCCAGCCGACCGAGCAGCACCAGCGAAATCAGCGGGACAAAGACGCCGACGGCGCAGCGGAGCGCGGCCTGGTGGTCTTTATTGGCCGGCGCCAGGGTGAACAGCTCGGCGAACGGTTTGCGGGATTTCACAGGGTCGGATTTCACAGGGTCGGATTTCACAGCGTCGGACTTCACAGGGGGGAGCGGCCTTCCTTTGCCTTCGGGAGAACGACGGCGGCACTGGCATCCGCTTGGAGTTTACGCCCGGCGCCGGGCCCGACGCCGGGATCCTTCCGATCAATGGAAGCGGACGAGGGCCGGTGCGGTGATAGCGTCGAGCGGTTGAACCACCCATTTGGCAGCACCCGGAGGACCCCATGCTCAAAGGATTCAAGGACTTCATCCTGCGCGGCAACGTGATCGAACTGTCCATCGCCGTCGTCGTCGGCACCGCCTTCACCGCACTGGTGACCGCGTTCACCACGAATATCATCAACCCGATCATCGCCGCGGCCGGCGGCGTGGAGGCGGAGGGGCTCGGCTTCCACATCTGGCCCGGAAACGGGAAGACGTTCGTCAACGTCGGGGCCGTCATCACGGCCTTCGTGACGTTCATCATCACCGCGGCGGTGGTGTACTTCATCTTCGTGGCGCCGATGAACCGGATCAACAGGTTGGTCAAGCAACGGCTGGCCACCGCCGAGCCGGAGGAGAAGCCGCTGCCGGCGGACACCGCCCTGCTGGCAGAAATCCGCGACCTGCTCGCGGGCCTGGCCGGCACGGCGCCGACCCCACCGCCGTCAACCAACCCGGCGTCAGGCCACGCCCGCGAGCTCTCGGCCGAGCGCGGCCGCTAACCCGCCGGGCAGGCGCCCTGCCCGGCGGGACCAGGACTGCTAGGCCTGCGCCTTGGTCATCCGGATGGTGAGCGCGCCGTGCTCCACCGCGACCCGGAGGTGCTTGGCCTTGCCGATGTGGTCGCCGTCGAGCTGGAACTCCTGCTCGTGGTCCAGGCTGATCTCCGCGGTCTTGCCGGTGAAGTACTCCACGGCCTTGTTCTTGCTGTTCTTCCGGCCGAAAATGCCGGCCAGCACGCTGAACCAGCCCAGCCTGCCCTGGGGCGCCAGCAGCAGCACGTCCAGGATGTTGTCGTCGACCTTGGCCTCCGGGAACACCTCGATGCCGCCGGTGATCTTGCCGCAGTTGCCCACCATCACGCTGCGGATCCTGCGGCGGACCGGCTGCTGGCCGTCGACGCTGATCCGGGCGCGGACCGGCTTGCCGGGCAGGTGCCGGATGCCGGCCTCCACGTAGGCCAGCCAGCCCACACGGTCCTTGAGCTCATCGACCGTGTTGGCCATGATGGCCGCGTCGTAGCCGAGTCCGGCCATGACCAGGAAGAGCTGCTCGTCGTTCCCGTGGTCCAGGGTCGCCTTGATCACGTCCACCTTGGTGTCCGCGCCGGTCAGGACGTCGTGGCTGGCGGCGACGGGGTCGGTGATGTCGACGCCGATGTTGCGGGCCAGCAGGTTGCCGGTGCCCAGCGGGACCAGGCCCATCGGCGTTCCGGTGCCCGCGAGGACCTCCGCGACGCAGCGGACCGTGCCGTCCCCGCCGGCCGCGATGACGACGTCGACTCCGGCCTCCAGGGCCTCGCGCGCCTGGCCCAGCCCGGTGTCCTCGGCCGTGGTCTCCAGCCAGAGCGGCTCAGCCCAGCCCTGGGTCTCGCAGAGCCGGTAGAAAGAGCCCTTGAAGTCCGCGCCGGAGGACTTCATCGGATTGATGATGACGGCGGCACGCTTCGGCCGGGACGAGCTGTCCTCCGCCGGGTCGGTTTGTGCGGAATGCTCCAGCACCGGGCTGGTCTGGGTGGCGGCATTGGTCTGTGTCATGTCGTCCTTCGGGCAAGTTGGCGGGATAGGTCCCGCAGGGAAATCCTATCCGGGCCGGGGAAAAACCAGCGCAGCCGGTCGCGGAACCGTGGACGCACCGTCCGGGCGGTCACTACACTGGCCATGTTCAAGGACTGAAGCGTGCCGGCCTGGCCGGATGCCTCTCCGGATCCGCCGGGGAGGCCGCGTTTTGGACGCGGAAGGCGGCCACATGACCGAACCAGTTGAGAACTTCTCGGCGGAAGCCGAAGCATCGAGCAGGGATCCCCACGACTGGGGCCGGGCCATGGCCCTGGCCCTGACACGGCTTGCGGAGCAGCTGGCCCCCGAGGGCAGCGAGGAGATGCACACCACCCTGGTCAACCGTCCGCTGCAGCTGCAGATCCGCGACGATGACGAGGGTGTCACGATCACGATCGCCACCGCGTCCGCCGGTGGCGACTGACGCCGCGAGGGAAATAATCCCGCTTAAATCAGCCTTTTCCCCCGGGGTTGTGCCAGACTGAGCGGGATTTACCGGCCCGTTCGAGGCCGGAATACTCATCTCATTTGGGGGAATGATGAACGAGCGCGCAGATTTTGACGCCGAAAAACAGTCCGAAACCATCGCAAGGGCCCAGCCACGCTATGGCCAGCACTGGCCGGACGGCGCGCCGTGGCCCGACTCGGCGGACCGGCGTCACGCGCTACTGCCGGCGCTGCAGATGCCGAGGGCCAGGACCGAAACCCTGGACAATGCGGTGCGCGGTACCGTGTTCGCCCTCGCGGTGGTGCCGGCCGGCGTCGGATTCTCGCTGATCCTCTGGAAGCTCGGCTGGATGGCCTCCATCGTGTCGTTCATGACCGCTGCCGGAGCTGCGCGGCTCTACCTGGCCGGCAGCACCGGGGGCGGTGGCGGCGCCATGACACGGCGCGGCGCGTGGGTGGTGCTGGCCATCACGGTGCTGACCATGCTGCTCTCGTTCTTCGGAAGCATCTGGATGGACGTGGCCGAGTATCTGGGCGACCAGCCGCTGGGCCTGCTCTTCGAACCGGACGCCTGGGACCTGCTGGGTTACAACCTCAGCAGCAATCCGGCGCTGGTGCAGGACCTCGAGGGCGACTTCCTGATGCTGGTCCTCTTCAGCGCCCTGGGCTCCTTCTTCACGCTGCGGCAGCTCTTCGCCCGGTCCCGGCGGGGTTAGCCCTTGGCGGACAGGTCCGCGGAGATGAGTTCGGCGGTGGCGACGGCGGCCTGCCGGACCGATTCGAGGTAGGCCTCCGGGTCCGGACGCGCCGCGACGGCCTGTGCCTGCAGCGAGACATTGATGGCCGCCACCACCTTGGGACCGTCGTGGATCGGCGCGGCCACGGACATCAGCCCGAGTTCGAGTTCCTGGTCCAGCAGGCACCAGCCCTGGGCGCGGACGGCCGCCAGCTCGGCCAGCAGGCCGGCCCGGGTGGCGATGGTGTGCGGCGTCAGCGGCCGCAGCTCGGCCCCATCCAGGAGGCGTTCCAGTTCCGCGGGCGGGAGGGCCGCCAGCAGCACACGGCCCATCGAGGTGGCGTACGCGGGAAAGCGGGTTCCGACGGTGATGCCCACCGTCATGATCCGCCGGGTGGCCACCCGTGCCACGTAACTGATGTCCTGGCCCTCCAGGACCGCGGCCGACGTCGATTCGCCCAGCCTGAGCGAGAGCTCCTCCAGGTGCGGCTGGGCGATCTGCGGCAGAGACAATCCGGAAAGGTAGGCGTAGCCGAGCTGCAGCACCTTGGCGGTCAGCGCAAAGGCCTTCCCGTCGGTTCGGACATAGCCCAGCTCCACCAGGGTGTGCAGGAAGCGCCGGGCGGTGGCACGGGTCAGGTCCGTCCGGGCGGCCACTTCGCTGAGGGTCATCTGCGGATGTTCCGCGTCAAAGGACCGGATCACGGCCAGCCCGCGGGCCAGCGACTGGACGTACTGGTCGCTGGCGGCGGGGGCATCCCCGGCAGCCGCCTGCGTCGTGTTCGGCTTTTCGGTCACCGCAACACCTTATCCGGGCTGGTCATTTGTTCCGGTTCATCCCTGCCCGGCGGCGGTGAGCGGCACCGGGATGACGGCCTGCAGTTCTTCCAGGGTGCAGCCGAACGTTTCCCGGACCCGGACGCCGTCGGGCCCGGTGAGGAAGACCGCCTTGTCCGTGTAGACCCGGGTGACGCAGCCGATGCCGGTAAGCGGGTAGTTGCAGGTTTCCACCAGCTTGGACACGCCGTCCCGGGTCAGCAGGGTCATCATCACGAAGACGTCCTTTGCGCCGGTGGCGAGGTCCATGGCGCCGCCGACCGCCGGGATCGCGTCCGGGGCCCCGGTGTGCCAGTTGGCCAGGTCACCGGTCGCGGAGACCTGGAACGCGCCCAGCACGCAGATGTCCAAGTGCCCGCCGCGCATGATCGCGAAGGAGTCGGCGTGGTTGAAGTAGGACGCGCCCGGCAATTCGGTCACCGGGACCTTGCCCGCGTTGATGAGGTCGCCGTCGACCTGCTCCCCGGTGGCCTCCGGGCCCATGCCCAGCATCCCGTTCTCGGTGTGGAGCGTGACGTTCTGCTCCGGCTCGAGGTAGTTGGAGACCAAGGTGGGCTGGCCGATGCCGAGGTTCACGAAGGAGCCTGGTTTGATGTCCCGGGCCACCAGGCGGGCGAGGTCATCGCGGCCCAGCGGCTTGTCGGAGGTCTGGATACTCGTCTCGATGCTCATCAGGCCACCTTCACGATGCTGTTGACGTAGATGCCGGGGGTCACGACGTTCTCCGGGTCCAGGCCACCGGTGGGGACCAGCTCGGAGACCTGGACGATCGTGTGTTTTGCGGCCGCCGCCATGATGGGGCCGAAGTTGCGGGCCGTCTTGCGGTAGACGAGGTTGCCCTTGCCGTCGGCCTTGAGCGCCTTGATCAGCGCGACGTCGGCGTGGATGGGGGTTTCGAACACCTGCCATTTGCCGTCCAGGAAGCGCGTTTCCTTGCCCTCGGCCAGCATGGTGCCGTAGCCGGTCGGGGTGAAGAATCCGCCGATGCCGGCGCCGGCGGCCCGGATCCGCTCGGCCAGGTTCCCCTGCGGCACCAGCTCCAGCTCGATCTCGCCGGCGCGGAACTTCGCGTCGAAGTGCCACGAATCGGACTGCCGCGGGAAGGAGCAGATCATTTTCTTTACCCGGCCTTCCTTGATCAGCAGGGCCAGGCCCTGATCGCCCTGGCCGGCATTGTTGTTGACCACGGTGAGGCCGGTGGCGCCGCAGTCCAGCAGGGCGTCGATGAGTTCGAACGGCTGCCCGGCGTTGCCGAA